>DASPUR010000048.1:0-7393 GCA_035622795.1 Methanoregula sp.
TACAGATAGCAAGGTGTGCTGTATCTTCGGGGTCGAAGTGATTAGTTTTTTTGTGAAATCAATAAATCAAGAATATCGTTTTATAAAAAAAATCATCATGCAGGTAACACGGCGTTATCGCGATGTGGGGGATGCCACAGCGGCTGGGGTGGAGACACGGCGTGCCGCAGCCCCCAAGAGCGGTATTCAATTTTGACCGGGAAAAATTACGTTGTTTTAGATCCTCACGATCGAGATCGTCATCGCCACGCCCTCGACGTCCCAGTCTTTTGTTGAAGCAAACGATGCAGCCGGGGCAGGGACGGTTGCGGTGCGGATTGACAATTCTTTTGCCCGGACCTCGTCTGCAATACCGGCTTTCCACGCGTCCCGGACAAGGCCGCACACCCGGTCGTCGATAATAATGACATCCGCAGCGATGACGTCCTCGACCGCAAGGTCGAGCTGCTTCCTCATATCCTGGATCCGCCGGATAATTTCGCGGGCATAGCCCTCGGCCTCGAGCTCCGGCGTCAGACTGACATCCACGTACACGGTGCCATCGTTCATCGGTGCCGAGAAGACGTCCGCCGGAAGCTTCTCGGTGAAGGTGACCTGCTCCGGTCCGATCTCGAACGTCGCATTGTCTCCTGTAATGGTAAACTTCCGGCCCGCATCGATCGCTGCCTTGATCGCGTTCCCGTCCGCGGCCTCGATGAGCCCTTTGACCCGGAAGGAGTCCTTCCCGAACCCTTTCCCGAGGGCCTTCATCACCGGCTCCGCGTGCCAGCCGACCCGTTCCCACCGGCCCGTGACCACGGTGACCTTCCGTGCATTGGCACGGTCCCGGCAGACCGGGTTGAGCCGTTCGACGGCGTCCCGGACGGCGTCAGAGTCCGTCACAACGACAACCTCGGAGACCGGCCACCTGAGTTTCCGTTTCCCGGACTGCCGGGCATTGGCAGACGCCTCGTCGAAGGAACGGACGAGGCCGACCGCCTGCTCAAGCTCCCGGTCCACGAGGGAAGAGTCCCCCGCGTCCCACGCAAGCATGTGGACGCTCTCCGGATCGTTTTTGCACCGGAGGTTCCGGTAGATCTCCTCGGAGAGGTGCGGGCAGAAGGGAGCGAGGAGGCCGATGAGCCGGCGCATCACGTAATAGATCGTCTCGTAGGCGAACCGCTTGCTCTCCGACTCGCCTTCCAGCCACATCCGCTCCCGGACGAGCTGGACGTACCACCGGGAGAGATCCTCGAGGATGAAGTTCACGAGTTCCCGGGTGGCCCGGTGGAGGGTGCACTCCTTCATGGCGGAATCGACCGCACCGGCGACCGAGTTGATCCGGGAGATGATCCACCGGTCTTCGTCCGGCATCTGCCGGAGACGGGAAGCGACGAACGAGCCGTCCCAGGTACCGCCCTTCGATTCCGGTTCGAACCGGTCGAGGATCATGTACGGCAGGGGGAACCGGTACACGTTCCAGAGGATGTTTGCCGCCCGGTTCGTGGTGCCGACGTTCTCCCAGTTGAACCGGAGGTCGTCCCAGGGGGCCGATGACGAGAGGACGTAGAGGCGGAGGATATCGACGCCGACTCTGGCGATAACCTCTTCGGGAGTCACCACGTTGCCGAGGCTCTTGGACATCTTCTTTCCCTCTGCGTCGAGGGCAAAGCCGTGCATGCAGACACTCCGGTAGGGTGCTCTGCCGAACGCAATCGTGCTCGCGCCGAGCTGGGAATAGAACCAGCCCCGGGTCTGGTCCTGGCCCTCGGTGATGAAGTCGGCGGGCCAGAGTTTCTCGAACTCCTTTGTCTCGCCCGGGAACCCGAGCGTAGCCCACGAGGCGACCGCGGAGTCGAACCAGACATCGAAGATGTCCCCGACCCGTCTCATCGTTCCGCCGCAGCTGCACGGGATCGTGAGTTCGTCGACGTACGGCCGGTGGGGGTCGGGGACCGCTTTCCCGCTCGCCTCTTCGAGTTCTCGGATAGTACCGATGACCCGGTACGTGTCGCATTTCCCGCAGACCCAGACCGGGATCGGGATGCCCCAGTACCGCTGCCGCGAGATGCACCAGTCCCGCGCCTCCTTAATCCAGTCGTAGAACCGGGCGCTCCCGGCCCATTCGGGGTACCATGCGACCTTCGCGACCTCGGAGAGCATCAGTTCCCGCATCTCGGACGCCTTAAGGAACCACTGGGAGGTCGCCCGGAAGATGATCGGCGTCTTGCACCGCCAGCAGTGACCGTACCGGTGCACGACCGTCTCCTTTGCGAGGAGGTGGTCGCCGAGCACTTCGATGACCTCGTCGTTCGCGTCCCGGACGAACTTCCCGGCAAACTTCCCCGCTTCTTCCTTAAACTTTCCCGCACCGTCGACCGGGCACACGATCGGCAGGCACTCTTTGGTCCCGAGGACGAAGTCGTCCCACCCGTGACCAGGCGCAATGTGCACCATGCCGGTATTCTCGAGGGCCACGAAGTCTGCAGTCACGACCCGGTGCTCGATCTCCTGCTGGAGCGGCACATGTTCGCGGAGCGGGGACTCGTAGACCCATCCCGCCAGGGTTGCCCCGGCGGCGGTTTCGAGAATTTTGAAGTCCTTGTACCGTGCCTTTTTGAGCACTGTTTTGACCAGCGGTTCGGCAATCCAGAGCACCTCGTCCCTGCCGTCTTTCGAGACCGCGACTTTTGCGTACTCGAAGTCCTTCGCCACCGCGACTGCGACGTTGGCGGGCAGTGTCCAGGGGGTCGTCGTCCAGATTACGAGGAACTCGCCGGGTTTTCCCCGGATGGGAAACCTGACGAAGATGGAGGGGTCGCTCTCGTCCCAGTACTCGACTTCGGCGTCCGCGATCGCCGTCTCGCACCGGGGGCACCAGTTGACGACCCGGTGGCCCCGTTCGAGCATGCCTTTCTCCTGGGCCCGGGCAAGCGTCCACCACGCAGCCTCGATATATCCGGGCCTGACGGTCTGGTACGCACCCGCAAAATCGAGCCAGACCCCGAGGCTCTCGAACTGGCGGTCCATCAGGAGCTTGTTCTGTTCCGCGAACTCCCGGCACTTTGCGATGAACGGCCCTATGCCAAACGCCTCGATGTCTTTTTTGGAGCTGAAGTTCAGGGCCTGCTCGACTTTCACCTCGATCGGGAGCCCGTGCATATCGTAGCCCGCACGGTCGATGACGTTCCGGCCGTTCATCCGGTGGTACCGGAGGATGCTGTCCTTGATGATCTTGTTCCACGCGGTGCCGAGATGGATGGTCCCCGTCGTATAAGGTGGCCCGTCCACAAAGAAGAACGGCTTTCCCGTCCCCCGCAGTTCCTTGACCATCCGGTACGTATCGTTGGAGCGCCAGTACTCCTGCACCTCACGCTCGATCGTCTTCGCATCGAAGTTCGCGGTGACTTCCTTCACAAAACCCCTCGCTCGTGTGCCCGGCGGGAGGGCCGGGCATGCTGACTTTAGGTTGGTCGTTATCAGACAAAGTAGTTTTTCCAAACCGGCGCAAAAGCCGCCGGTACCGGGAGAGATCATTCAGCGGAAACATCGGCTTTACGCACGATCAGTACAGATCCGTATCCCTTATCCCGGGTCGGGATCTGTCCGGACGGCGCCAATCGCATGGATTCGGGCAAACCGGGCAAAAATCGCAACCAATATAAGGATCGCCCCTATAATGTCAAACCATGAGATACCGAGGTTACATCTGTCTGATCGCGTTGCTCGCTGCAGCGCTTGTACTCGTTGCCGGATGCACGTCGCCGTCAGCCCCGGCGCCGGCCACACAGGCGCCCGCCGCCCCGGCTGCGCCGGCCGCTGTTGAGAACACGCAGGCCCCGTCTGCACCTGCAAGCGCCCCGGCTGCGACCCAGAGCAGCGGCGGCGTCAGCACGAAGATCAATGTCCACTTCAACGACTACTCCTGTATCGACGTCCAGGACCTGCTGGGCGTAGATTACCTGTACCCGGACCAGAAATATACCGTCTACGCCGCGCCTCCCGCGGACAACTCGGTGAACGTCAACATCCTCTTCATCGACACGCAGGACTACACCAAGATCATCTCGGTGAAGCCTGTCTGGGACCCCGTGCACAGCGTATGGACGTACAACGGCCTCGTCCCCATAGTCCAGTTCAACGATGTCACTACTCCCCAGCAGAAGACCGTCACGATCAAGGACCAGGGTAAGTACTATCTCTGCGCCGATGACCGGAAAGAGACCGGCTCGAGTGATGCAACCATCCAGATCCCGGTCAAGTTTACCCGGGTCAGCTGATCTCCCGAACTTTTTTTTGTGTTTTTCGATTGTTCGCCCGCGGAGCGGGAGCATTTGTTTTTGCAGGAGCGACACGCAACGGCCCGGAGTATCGGAGCCCTCCGGCCCATGGTGATTGGAAAAAAAAGAACAAGGACGAGACGTTCACTCGGCCTGGATGGCCTCGGGGTAGAAAGCCTGGAGGATCTTCTCGACGTGGGAGAAGGCCTTCTTGTGGTCGATATAGACCCGGAACGAACCGCCGTTCTTCACGGTCACCGTCAGGTATCCCGAGAGGAGGACCGGCCGCTTCGTGTCGATCCGGGTGATGTCCTCTTTCTTCGCAACGAAGACCTGGTTCTTTTCGAGGTCCTGCACCAGCCGGGGCCGGGTATCGACCGTGGTGCCGAAGAGCTCGTCCATGATGAAGGTCCCGAACTGGACCCCCTGCGGGTTGTCAATGTCGAGGTCCGGGCACCGGATAACGAAAAGGCGCCGGTCTGTCGCGTAGATGCCGTACCCCCCCGTCGACGATCCGAGCGCCCCGGCCAGCGCACCCTTCATCCCTTCTCCCGAGACTTTCAGGGTGAGGCTCGACAACCCCCCGATATATGTCTCTCCCGGGCCGGAAGCAGCGGCGGTCTGGGGCTCGCCGAGCGTCAGGACCTCGATCGCCGCTATGAGTGCCCCCTTCGCATCGTACACGGCTGTCCCTTTCCCCCAGAGGAGCATGGGCTTCCCGCGGATGGTCACGTGCTCCATCTCGCCAATGAACGTGTCCCCGACTTTTTTGGTCCCTCCACCCGAGACTTCGGCAGGGGAGATGATATGATCGATGAGCATCGGCGCAGGTTTCCCGTAGAACGGTATGGCATACTCCCGCCCGCCTCTACCCACGATCGTTCCGGCCCGGACGCCGGTCAGCTCCTCGAGCGCGCTGTTCCAGGCGATCACGATGCCGTTCCGGCTTACGGCGAAGACCGGGTTATCGAGAGAATTTACCGTCTCGACGATCATCTTCCAGTCATTGGACTCCGGTCCGGTCGCCGGTCCGGCTGAAGCTGCCGCGGCATGCACCTCCGCCCTGGGTGCCGCGGCCGGGGAAGGCTGGGGAGGTGAGCCCGGCATAACGACAGACCGTGGGGGTACCGGTGCCTCCTTGGGGACTTCCGTAATTTTCACCGAGGGACGGGAGGTTTCCTGCCCGACCTTGATGAGTCCCCCGGTATCTCTTCCCGAGACCTGGTACTCCGATACTGCGCCGGAAGAGGTGAAAATCCCATGATATTTCCACTGGAGGAGCCGGGACTGGCCGTCTGCAGTGGTTATATGGTGCTCCATAAGGGCATCCGGAGAAGCCGGGTTCAGTCTCTGCAGCCGGCTGAGCACTTCGGGGCGTTCGGAGGCGGGGATGAACGAGAAGAGGTCGCTCTGGAGCATCTCCTCATAGGATTTTTTGAAAAAACCGACCGAGAAATCGTTGACGAACGTGAATTTCCCGTCGGGAAGGATGCGGCAGATGACATCGGTGTGGCTCTCGACGCAGGACGCGTAGAACCGCTCCCACTCGGCGAGGGCGCGCTCGCCCTGCTTCTTCCCCACGCTCGTGCGGATGAAGGCGACGAGCTTGCCGATGTCTTTGCCGGCGTCACCGCCCTTCTGGAGGTAATAGTCGGCCCCGCTGTTCAGGGCGTCGATTGCGATATGGGCGAGGCGTTTTCCCGTGACGATGATGAAGACTGACGGTATTCCCCTGCCGCGGACTTCCTTTAAGAGCCCGACACCGTCCAGGCCCGGGAGTGCGTAGTCCGAGATGATGACATCGAAGAACCGGGCGTCCAGCAGCTCGAGGGCGTCCTCGGCAGTCGGGCAGCTCTCCACGACAAACTCCGGCTCGCGGCTGAGGAGTTTCAAAAAGACTTCAAGAACCGCGGGCTCATCGTCAACCCATAATACCGAAACCGAATCCGTCTGCGTCACCACAGGAGTCCCCCATTGCTTAGTCTCTTTTGTGTCCTACCCTAAAAAATATAGTAATTCGTTTACCGGCTTTTTTGCTCCCGGCACCGGCCGGGTGGACCCGTGCCTCAGGGCCCGGACTGAATGGGCGTATCCGGTGCAGGCGGTGTCGGGGGGACCGGCGGGGTCGGCAGCGCCGGCTGGCGGGGCCCGGTCCCGGGGTTCGCGGCCGCGTGCTTCGGTTCCGGCAGGGGCTGCAGGATACACCCTGCGGTGAGGAGGCATACGATCAGGATGATGACCGCCCCGTGCAGCAGGTATCCCATACGCCACAATTTTTTCTGCGCCGGTATAAGGAAGTGTCGGAACAAAACCGGCCGCGATGGTCCGGGCATGGAACGGATTTCTGCCGTTACATTCTATCGTCTCTGCCTTTCCCCGCGGTTCATTTATGGGGCGGGCAGCTGAGAAGTACGTCATGCAGATTGCGGTAATCGGGGCCGGGGACTGCACCGGAAGCGAGTACGGGACCGCCCGGAAGCTCGGGGAACTGATTGCCGGTGAAGGTGCAGTCCTCATCTGCGGAGGCCTTTCCGGTGTCATGGAGGCAGCGTGCCGCGGTGCCCGGGAGAAGGGCGGTATTACGGTCGGCATCCTTCCCGGCACGGGTGACGGGAACCGGTACCTGGCGATAACCATACGGACAGGGCTCGGGCATGCCCGGAACGTCATTGTTGTCCAGTCGGCGGATGCCGTGATCGCGGTCGGCGGGAAACACGGCACCCTTTCCGAGATCGCAATCGCGCTCAAGGCCGGAATCCCGGTCTTTGGCCTGGGGTCATGGGACATCGAAGGGGTTGTCCCCTGCACAGGACCGGAAGAGGCTGTTGCCAGGGCACTCGCCGCGGCGCACCGGTCTGCCGGTTCCCGAATCGGCGAAGGTGGTCGGGAATCCCCCTGAATACCGGGGACAGGTATCGCTCGCGGAAAGCCCCGGAGCCCGGAACGCGGTTGAGCGGTTCCTTCCGTCATGTTTCAGGTAACGCGGACGCCCGGATGCTGAAGCGTTCGGCAGGCAAAAGCGATATACGGGTACCCGCTTCACCACAGGATTACTTCTACCCGGGCCCCGGTCTCCAGCCCCTCGCTCTCGGCCGGGATCCTGACGAGCCCCGTGCTCCGCACCAGGGTGTTCA
>DASPUR010000049.1:0-3628 GCA_035622795.1 Methanoregula sp.
TGATCTCGTGGTTTTTGTTCCTGCTCCTGGAAGCCGCGGAGGTCACGACGCTCTTCCGGTTTATCGAGGGGCTCGCCATCCTCTTTGCGGTCCTGGTCCCGGTATTTATTGTCCTCGAAGGGTTCCGGGAAACATCGGTCACCACCGGTTTCTTCGCCCCGTTCGTCCTGTACGCGTTCATGTTCCCCTTCTTCAATTCGCTCATCAGCCACCTCGACGAGTTCCTCAACCCTTCCGTCATCGTCCCGGCGCTGGTCGGGGGGCTCGGCTTCGGGCTCATCGGCCTGGGAGCCTACAACCTGGAGAGGGAGCCGCAGAAGACCTTTGCCCTCGTAACGGCCGGGATCACCGTCCTGTTCCTGAGCTCCCCCGCCGTCCTCGCGGGATTCTTCTACGTGTTTACCGGGAACCTGCCGTCGCTCCCCGCGCTCCTGGGATAAGAGCCGGCCGGGTGCAGCCGGCAATAGGAAAAACCGGTTCACCGCACTGATACCGGCTACTGAAAAAAGAGTATAGCGTACTTATTTCGGCTTGTAGTAGCCCCACTTCTTCAGGGCGCCGGCGAGCTCTTTTGCCTTCTTCGCCTTCTCCTCGAGCGTGACGCCTTCGCACCAGGCCTCGATGGCCTGCATCGTCGCCATCGCGCCGGCCCGGGTCCCCTTCGGGTGGCCGTGGATGCCTCCCGAGACGAGGAGGACGAGCTCGGTGCCGTAGATGTCGAGGACGGGCGGGACGAGGCCGGGGTGGAGCCCTCCCGAGGAGACGGGGAACGCGTTCTTTATCGTTCCCCAGTCCTGCGCAAGGAGCATGCCATCGACCGGCGCGACCTTCTTCTCCCGGAGGACATCGGCGAGCACCATCGCCTCCTTCTTTGTCCCGACCAGCTTGCCGATCGCGGTGCCGGTATGGATCTGCGAGACGCCGATGAGGCGCATCATCTTGGCGAGGAACTGCATGGTGAGCCCGTGTTTTTTGTTCCGGTCGAAGGCGGCGTGCATGGCCCGGTGGGCATGGATGGCGAGCCCGAGGTCCGAGCAGTAGTCCCGCATGGTCATGACCGACGCCGTCCCCGCGACGACGACGTCGATCATCGCGTAGTTCCAGCCGTTTGCGGCGAGGAGGTCGGCCCGTTTCTTCATGGTCTCCACGTCAGCGGTGATGTTGAGGAACGCGGACTTGGTCTGGCCGGTCTCCTTCTCGGCTTTGTCCCGGAGCTTCGTCATGTGCTTCACCCGGTCGTCGAACCGGTTGAAGGAGGTGGAGGTGAGGTTCTCGTCGTCCTTGACGAAGTCGAAGCCGCCCATCCAGGTCTCGTACCCGATCTCTGCGTGCTCTTTTGCCGAGAAGCCGATCTTCGGCTTGGGCACCGCGCCGGTCAGCGGCCGGCCATGGATCTTCAGCATCTTCCGGATGCCGTCGTTCCCGAAGTGCGGGCCTTTGAAGTGCTTTATGTACCCGGGCGGGAGCGCGACGTCGACGAGCCGGAGGTTTTTCAACGCCTTCATCCCGAAGATGTTCCCCGCGATCCCGCTGAGGAGCTGGACGGCATTTCCCTCCTCCCAGAGGTCGAGGGGGTACGCGACCTTAACGAAACTCCCTTCAATCTCGAACGCGGTGGCCTGGAGCGCCTTCATCCGGGGCGGCATGGTAAAGAGCGTGGTCCACGTGCCGGTCGAGGACTCGGACGCGATCCTCCCGACCGCCTCCTCGTCGCTGATCCCTGCGGCGGGCTCGAAGTAAAACAAACAGATGAGCTCGTCCTTTGCGGGTTCGTAGTTTTTGTCCACGAATTCGTTGTACCAGTCGATTGCCATGGTTCTCGTACTCACCAAGGAGGGCATCGGGTAAAAAGGATGCGGGGGACGGATCCAAAGGGAACCTTTTTTTAATGACTGGAGGCGATCCACTCAGGAACATGGATCGGGTGCTGCAGGAATGGTACAGATGAGCGTAAAAGGGATGGCGGGAGGGGTTCCGGCCGGACCTGCCCTCGTCCTCGTTCTCATCCTCGCAGCGGTCCTCCTGGTGCCGGGTTGCGCAACGAACGGCTCCGGCAACCACACGGGACCCGCATCCCACCCGGTCGCTTCCGCAACCCCCGTTTCGGCAGCCCTGTACCGGGTCACCATCCCGCAGGAGGACGGAAGCCACGCGGACGACCTCATCATGGACTCGGATGTCTACAACGAGGGTGAGGTCGTCGAGTTCTTTGTGGCAAACGGTGGCACGGAACCCATCCGGTGCGGATCGAGCCCGTTCACGTACATCGTCCAGTACCGGAAAACCGACGGCACGTGGGGCACGCTGCCGGAACCGGCTGATACCGTAGCACCGGTCATCTCCTACCTGAAGCCGAATCAGGCCACCGCCCCCCGCCGGTTCGCGACCACCGGCTGGCCGCCGGGCCTGTACCGGATCGTGTACGACTGCGGGATCTCCCGGGAGTTCATGGTCCGGACAATCCCGCTGGTGGTCCCAGTGAATAATTCCGGATAGTCGCATGCGTCCGGGTAGTCCCGGAGCACCGGGCAGTCCCGATCTATCCTGCGAGATGAGATCCAAAAAGAGGATGGTCTTTATTTCCCGAAGATCGCCTCGACCCGGTAATCCTCCGTGCATTCGCCGTCAAGGATCACATCGAAGGTCCGCGACTGGCCGGCCTCAAGCGTCCCGAACGAGACCTGCTTTGAGTCCCGGATCGCGCCGGTCCTGGAATTGACGAGGTTGAAGTCCAGCTGGACGTTGTCGGCGGGGGCGCTCCCCGCGTTGTACGTGTAGCCGGAGACCTTGCTGTAGCAGCCGTAAGTCGGCCCCCAGCTCTCCTGGTAATCGTAGTGCGCCCGGAGGCTGCCCTGTGCGGCGTCCGAACCGCCGCTGCTGCTGCCCGTGCAGCCGGCCGCAAGGAGGAAAACCGCGATGAGGACTCCTGCCGCCGCTGCGTTCACGAACGTGCTCATGGGGAACCGTTGTCGCTCCCGGGTATTGGGTATTGCTGCCGGCACCGGCCGGTCACAAAACCCCGCACTCACGGAGCCGGGCCCGGCTGAACGGCGCACTTCCCGTCCACGCACCCGCAGTGGCCGGCCCCGCAGTCGACCGGGCCCATGCAGACATCGGTGCACATCAGGGTGCACACGTGCTTGTATTCCTTATTCTCACAGCTGGTCGGGTGGCAGCACTCCCGGGGGACGCAGTCGCTGTCCGCGGTGCAGGCGGTGTCGTCGCCGCCGGTCCCCGCAACGGGCAGGGTGAGGGAGACGGTCGGGAGGGAGGTTCCCGTGAGCGGTGCGGTGGTGGCGGATGGCGCCGGGACCGGGGGCAGGGTGGCGGGAGCCGTTACATTCGCGGCCGGGGTTCCTGCGGTGCATCCCGCAAGAAGGGTGGCGATGGCAATGCAGGCGAGGGCCGCTGCGAGGAGACGGGGGTGGGGTTCCATGGCGGATCATTTCCTGCAACGCGTTTAATAGTTCCGGCGGAATAGTGTGTCCGGGTCGTCCCGGAACCCACCGGGAACGTCTCCCGCCGGTTACCCGGCGTTAGTGTTCCGGAGATAAAGGGGTGGCAGGCGGCAAAAAAACAACCGGAATGCAAGGGACCGTTTCCGAAACTCCGACCGGGCCCATTTCGA
>DASPUR010000050.1:0-2019 GCA_035622795.1 Methanoregula sp.
CGCTCCGGCCGGGGTGGTACGAAGTCCCGCCCACCGCCCGGCGACATCTTGCAAAACCGCTCTGCCGGGGCGAACCGCAGATCTGATTCGAGTATGTGAATTGGAACACCCCGGTTTACCAATAAAAAACAGGAAAACGTATAACTGTCCAGTTCATTCTTTTAAAGAAATATTTCCCGGAACATTTTCCTGGCCGGATTGGTTGGAGATTTTTATGAGAGGATGCAGACCGACAGTTACCATCGGCAGGGCAAAAAAATTTGCAGAGCGACAGGGATACCGCTGGGTTCCCAACCCGGACAAGGATATGCCGTTCGATGCGATAGCGTACCGGGGCAACGATCTGTTCGTGGTCCGGGTCAGGACATCCCGGAATGCCCCGGGAGAATATGATCTTTCGGAAGATTTTTTCCGTGATGATTACCGGATCCTGCGCACCCTACCATTCCCAGCATACATCTTCCGCGAAGTGTGGGTGCGGTTTACCTGGTCCCGGACGTTCCGCCGGTACCGGCTCGTGGGAAAAGATCTCTGGGAGACAACGATGATCGACCAGGACGGCCCGGTCTTCCCGTGCCTGGACCCTGCTGCCGACCCTGCCGGCGGTAGTGGGGGTTCGGGTCAGACCTGATCCAAATAAGCCCTACACGGGCTCCGTTTGCCAATCGGACGAAGGTCGGATCCTGACCCCGGGACTTGGTGTCAACATTACGGAGAAATTGGGCTATAATTGCTTAATTTTAAAAAATAGCCATTTTAATCGGGATCAGACCTGCGAATTTAGCAGGCCTGCAATGCCCCCTTTTTCAGACCGCCCCTTTCGACCGGGGCCCACCGGATCGGCCCTCCAAAGTGCTTTGGTAACGTCTTTTTTTACGACGGAGAAACCAGCGGCGGGGGGCCTCGCGGCGGTACCGTCGATTCAACGAGAGCAATCTCGTCGTTTGTCAGCCGGTAGAGATCGAAGAGGACCAAATCGATCTTCCTTGCGATTGCTGCCGTTTCTTTTTCTATCCGCCCCGCCCGGTCTTCCTCGGGCGCGTTATACCATTTTTTTCTCCGGTCGATCATGCGCAGCACGAGCGCAACGATCCGGTCGTGCCGTGCCCGGTCGTCCGGGTCGTCAAGGTCCGGTGTAAACACCGGAAGGTCCCGGAGATCGTCCCAGGAAAAAAATTCGGTCCGCGGACCGGGCCTGTCCCGCGAATCGAGGAAAAACCCGGTGAGACGGCTGTTCAGCAGCCCGAGAAGATAGAGGTTCGATGATCCGATAACGCCAACGGTCTCGTCCGGCAGGGCCCGGCCGGGATCGTACACAAAGGCCGGGCTCCGGAACTTCAGGGGAAAGAGCAGGGACGGGTTCCGGCCGGGGGGATCGCTTCCCACGCCGCTGCTCTCCCACCAGTACGCCCCGGGCCCGGTCGGCGGCGTATTTTCCCCGGCACTTTCTTTCAGCAGCCGCGCAAGCGCGGGGTGCTTCCTCTTAAACCAGCGCCACGGGCCAAGGGATGTCCTGTTGCGGGAATCGGTCCATCCCGCCGGGACCAGTACGGCGAAACGGTCCTCCGCGTACCGGTACTTTTCGATATCCGCGGCTGAGACAACGGTACGGAGGAATGGCTTTGCTCCCGGGTCGGCACCGATCAGCCGGTCTTTCACATCCCTGCCGGAAAAAACGAACCGGACGGACCGGGTACCGGTCCCGGGCCGGACCTGTCCCATCACCGCGTCCTCAAGCGGCATGCCTGTACGCTTCAGCTTCGCACGCAGGTCTTCCCGCCGGGTATCGCGGAGCGTCCAGCCGCCGGCAGTCAAGCGTGCCGGGTCAACGGGAAAATCCTCCCGGGCAACGAGCGCGGCGAGATCCCCCGCGGAACCGGCAGGTGGCAACGGGACGATTGCGGCAGGAAAGTTCACCCGCACTCGTGGCGTGCGGTTGACGATGACAAGGACACAGGTCCCCGGGCCGGGATCGCCCGGCTTTGCAGTGATGTCCGCAAGCCTGCAGATCTCCTTCCG
>DASPUR010000051.1:0-3322 GCA_035622795.1 Methanoregula sp.
AGACCGGCTTCACCGGTCTTCTCCTCCTCGCAGCCTGACGGCCGGAGAACACCAGGTCGAAGAACGCTGATGCGTTCTTCTCCAGCCAGGTCTTCCCTGGCGGGAACACCTGTCTTCTAGAAGAACACCTCTTCCCGCGGGAACCGCCACTTGGGGAGCGGCTTGTCGGCCGGGTAACCGATGGCGCAGAGGACGACCGGCACGTACTCGTCGGGGAGGAACAGGGCTTCCGCATAGGCAGCGGGGTCGAACCCGCCCATCGGGCAGGAGTCGAGGCCGAGCGATTTTGCCCCGTTGACCGCGTTTGCGAGCGCGATATGGATCTGCTCCCGGGCAAACGCCATCCGGCGCTCCGGGGTCATGGCACCCAGGTAACCCTTCATAAGCTCCATGGTCATGGCGATGATCTCCGCGGGCATCCCCGCGGCCTTCATCCCCTGCTCTACCCGGTCCATGAGGTTTTCGAACTCGGTGTTCGCGCAGAAGACGAGGAGGTGGGAGCAGGTGGTGATTTGCGCCTGGTCGTTGGTGTGGGGGCGGAGCGCAGCCTTGATCCGCGACGCCGTGACGATCTTGATCTTCCACGGCTGGAGGTTGAACGCAGAAGGGGAGAACCGGATGATGTCGAGGAGCGCGAACAGTTTCTCTTCCTCGATCATCCTGCCGTCGAACTGCTTGGCCGCGTACCGCTGCATGACAATGTCCTTAAACTCCATCTCTTACGCTCCTTCCCGTCTGATCACTTCTGGTTGGGAGAGGCAAAGGTAAAAAAGGATAGGGTGTTTTTTTAAAAGGACCGGTTTATGGGATCTTCTCGTACGCGGTCCTCGCGAGCGATTCGGCGACTGCCGGGTCGGTGCCCGGGCCGGTGATCCGGATGACCTCGAAGACCTGGCCCTTCCCGAAGATCAGCTCCGCGGTATCCCGGGGGTAGACCAGCTCGACATCATGGCTCCCGTTGCCCGTAGCGAGCGGGTTCTGGTTGGTTGGCTTCACCACGATCTGCGCAGGGGCTTTCCCGTAAAATCCCAGCCCGCCCTCGCCCACGCTCGTCACGTTAAGGTACTTGAGCGTAGTGTCCGACTGGTCCTGGACAAACACCATTCCGATGATTCCCGGGACGTTCTTCACCGGGTAGAGCGCGATGGACTGGGTTATGACCGTACCATTGGGGTCGCCTGCCGCGGAGTCCGTGGACACCACCTCGTACCCGCCCTGCCACCCGAGATCCTTTGCCATCTTCCCTACATCGGACAGGACCCGGGCCTGCCCCGCAACAACCGTAAATCCCGGCGGGAGATCGGCATTCGTGAGGAGGAGCGGCGAGATGTTTACGGCGGTCGTTTGCGGCGCGGTTGACGCGTTCGGGGCCGGTGGCTGCGTGCAGCCGGCAAGGACGACCATACCGCAGGCGAGGAACGCCAGGATAAGGAATGGACGGGAATGCATGATCAGTGTTGGGCGGATTCCGGTAAAAACCTGTGGGCCACCGTTGGCAACACCGGGGGCAATCCGGTGTTCCTGCCCATCAGGCCAGGTGCAGATGCTGGCGATCTGTGCAGGACCCGGCTCCCCCGCGGGGAAACACCCGCGATCCGGGAATAAGATTATTACCCGGTTCCCTGATCACTCTTCATGCCAGCGCCACTGGTCGGGCGGAAGTTCGGGATCAATGTCGTTCCCCCTGCCGATCCCGCGACCGTACGGGGCATACAGGTGCTCGGGCTCTCCGGTTCGAGCCGGCAGGAACCGGGGATGAGCAAGTCGGAGCGGCTGCTCCTCCGGGCCCTCGGTTCGTGCAAGGAACAGGGCTGCGACACCACGTTTATCCGGATCAAGGACCTGAAGATCTATGACTGCGAGGGGAACTATTCCGAGAACCCCGGGTACTGCACCTACCCCTGCCAGAGCTCGCTCAAGTACGACGACGACCAGATGCAGGTGATCTACGACGCCGTGCTGGCCTGCGACGTCCTCCTCCTCGCTACGCCGATCCGGTGGAACAACCACTCGGCGCTCGTCCAGAAGTTTGTCGAACGGATGAACGCCATCGAGAACCAGTACTCGTGGTTCGGGAACCGGATGATATCCGGCAAGGTCGCGGGGCTCATCATCGTCGGCCATGTCGACGGGATCCAGCACGTGGCGGGAAACCTCCTCAACTTCTTCTCCTGGCTCGGGTTCACCACGCCCGAGGTCGCCATCGCCTCGTGGGTCGGGGAAAACGACGAGGACACCACGAAGGACTGGGCCCAGATCGAGAGCAACCGGTACACGCAGGAGGACCTGCGGAACCTGGTCATGAGCTCGCTCCGGCTCGCGGGGAACCTCCGGCAGATCTCCCGCGGGGCGGAAGGGGCCGGCAGGGACGGGACCTGAAAGGACCGGAGAGAAGTCTATATACCGTTGGATGAGAAAAAATGTAATCACCAGCAGCAGGATGTGGCGTTCTTTCGCATGTTTCCCGAACGACGGATGAGGAGGTCCCGGTCCCGGAATATCCAGCCGCTCCTGCGTGAAGTCACCCTCACGAAGCAGGACCTCGTCGCCCCCCTTTTTGTTGACGAGGCCCTCGAAGAGCCCCGGCCGATCGAAGCGATGCCCGGCCAGTTCCGGTACCCGGTCTCCGGGATCGCGGCCGTTGCCGGCGATCTCGCACGGAAGGGGATCCACGCCGTGCTCCTCTTCGGGATCCCGAAGGAGAAGGACCAGGAGGCCACCTCTGCGTACGACCCGGAGGGGGTCGTGCAGCAGGCAGTCCGGCGGATCAAGGCCGAAGTGCCCGGGCTCGTGGTCATCACGGACGTCTGCGCCTGCGAGTACACTTCCCACGGCCACTGCGGGATCGTCGGCGAGACACGGTGCGGGCCCGACCTCCTCAACGACCCGTCGCTCGAGCTCATGGACCGCATCGCGGTGAGCCATGCCGGGGCAGGGGCCGACATCGTCGCGCCCTCGTGCATGCTCGACGGTATGGTGGCCTCGATCCGGGCCGCGCTCGACGCCGAAGGGTACGAGGAAGTCCTGATCATGTCCTATTCCACCAAGTTCTCCTCCGCGTTCTACGGCCCGTTCCGGGAAGCCGCCGGTTCGGGGTACTCGTTCGGCGACCGCTCGAGCTACCAGATCAACCCCGGCAACAGCCGCGAGGCCTTCCTCGAATCGCAGCTCGATGCAGCCGAAGGGGCCGACATCCTGATGGTGAAACCGGCGGGGTTCTATCTCGACGTGCTCGCCGAGGTCGCGACGCTCGGCCTTCCCGTGGCGGCCTACCAGGTCAGCGGCGAATACTCCATGATCCAGGGCGCGGCCGCAAACGGCT
>DASPUR010000052.1:0-11824 GCA_035622795.1 Methanoregula sp.
AAAATCCCGAGGATCGCGCATGTACCGGGACTACCCATATCCCTGCCCTGACCCCCGGCTGGATAATCCATGCCGTTGTTTGCCATAAGAATCTGATAAGAGTGCATTACAGCAGGCTAAAATAATCTCGCTTTTTACTGCGTTTGAAAAAAACCGGGACCATTACTATCCCGCTCTCACCGGAATCAGGGCGCCCGGATTCAAAGGGTCGGTAACGGCCGGTACCAGACCTCGACCGGGTAATCGTAATGCTCCGGAAGGTCCTCGTAGGAGGCGATGAATCCGAATTTTTCAAGGATATGCCGCATGACAGGCCTCGGCATGACAATCCGCAAATCATACCCCCCCGAGAGCCAGTTTCTGATCAGGGCCTGGGTATTGCCCTCGTTCTTGCGCCGGGAGATGATATAAAAGAGGTAAAGCCTCCGCTCCCCGGTCATCTCCAGCCATCCCGAGAAGAGTTCGCCAAAAAATCCCAGAGCATCCCCCTCGGGCGTTCCGGTATCGATCCTTAATCCGGTCATTCTGTATCACCTGCTCCTGTGATCCAGAGTGTGGGGGATACGTCTTTAAAGAGAAAAAGGCTTGGGCGGGGCGAAAGTGAGAGCTTCTCAAGACTCCGGCCGGAACCGGCAATCCGGGCGGGGCAGTACGCATCAAAAATTTTCAGGGACCCCCTTCACCCCCCACAAAAAATTCTGAGGTAGCCCCCTATCCCCCTCCGGATTTTTTGGAGGTAACCCCCCTACCCCCCCACTGCCTGGGGATGGGATGGCCGGTTACCCTATTCCTATGAAAAATACCCTTTTCTTCGGAACCAACCATTAACTCTCAAAAACCCAAAACTGTGTACTCGCATGAAAAACCTGCTGCCCGCAATACTCTTCCTGCTCTGCATGCTCGCCGGCACGGTATCAGCCACCGCCGGGAATTTTGCATATACGGTCAGTCCCGAAGGGAACTTCGTACAAGGTTCGCCGGTGAATGTCAGTTTCACGGTGAACTTTACGGAGCGTTTCGTCTATACGCACGAGCTAGAGTTCTCGACGCAGCTTGAGAACCCGGTCTGGAACTATACGATCTTCCTCAACGGGGTCCCTGAACCCCGGCCGATCGAGAAAAAGAACTTCTCGATCTCCGGCTTCGAGCTCGATTACCCTACCCGGAAGGTTCTGGTGACCGGCACGCTCGGGGGCACGGCGCCTGCGGTTTCGAAGACCACAGAAACCTCGGTGCTTTCGGTGAATGAATTCGATACCCGGAACAACGTGACCATCGCCAGCCCCTTTACCGTGGAACGGTACAACCTGCCCGACCAGTCGTTGCTCCCGGGCCCTGCCATCCCGACGATGACCGCCCCGCAGGGCACGGGGACGGTGTTCGACCGGCTTATCGGGTGGTTCAGGAGCCTTTTTAACTTATCGTAGTGGCACACCGCTTTTTTAAACCCCGGTTTTTCCGGATTATGTACAGATAAGCCCCGGGAGTAACCATAGCCCGGTGACAGAATCTGTGGCGACACTGGTTTTTCAGAGCAACTCGCTTAGCCGGTGACCCCCGCCCTCGTCACACTTCTCCTTATACGAACACCGGCTGCAGGGGGCATTGAGCGGCCGGGAAGGCATCTGCCCGTCACGTATCGACCGTAGTTTATGGAGGGTCGCGATGACCTGCCGGCGGTCCCTTGGCTGGACTGTATGGAACCGTGAAATCCCGTCGGGAATGTACTCGACATTTCCTCCCGCGACGTCCTTCCCGGTCATCTCTTCGAGACAGAAGGAGATCGCGGCCACGCGTAGCCGGTCGGACGCGTACGTGCCAAACGGCATTGCACCGGAGGCACGGATGATGGAGAAGCTCCCGTTGTCAGCGACCCGGTCGATCATGCCCGCCATTGCGTGTTTCTCCGAGACAACGCGGACATCGTGCTCCGCCGCCGGTTTCCATTCGCCGCCGCTGCATTTTGAGATGCAGGTGGTGAGGAACTCCCGGCCCGCGGCGGGATCGATGCCCGGGCGGACCGCGAGGATTTCACTCCAGATGGCGTCGGCATCGAGAGGATTACCGAGATGGTACGAGAGCTGCTTGCAGACGGCATACCGGTCGGATTCCAGGAACGGCTGGTTCCTCTCGAAATAGAACCGGACCGGGCAGGCGTGCACCCGCACGAGTTCCGATATCGCAGCAAAGGCGGTTTCAGGTGCCAGGATGATCCCTACATCCCGTTGGAAATCCTGCCGATTATAGTTTTGCAGCAGGCAATAGCTCGGAGATGACAGTCCAGGGAGTACACCCCCGTCCCTCGATCAGGTAACGTCAGGTTCCATTGGCGATTTCCGGTAACCTCTGAGATGCTGTCACAAGCGTGGATGCCCGGATGGCGGGGCGAAGGCAGGAATTGCCATTGTCCCAAGGAGCGTGATCTATGAAAACCGGGTTTCTTCATGACCACTTTTTTCATATGGGCGATCCAACCGGATCTGCATGGCAAACCAGGAAATCTCGGTCAATATACCCCCGACCCTCGACCCGGTCTACAGCAACATGATCCAGATCGCGTACAAGGACGACGAGTTCACGTTCCTCTTCCTCCACCAGCTCCCGCAGGTTAACCAGGCCCGGGCAAAGGCAATCGTATCCATCACTCCTAACCATGCCAAGAACCTCCTCGCGGTCCTCTCCAAGACTGTGGCGGACTACGAATCCAAGTTCGGCACTATTTCACCGGCAAAGGATCCGCAGGGGAAGGAGAACGTGACGACCCTGAGCGGGTACTCGTGAATACACATATTTTATAACGATCAGCGCCGATATTGTGAGGTATTGCGCCGCCGTGGCTTAGCGGCATAGCGGCTGATTCGTAATCAGCAGGTCGGGGGTTCAATTCCCCCCGGCGGCTCTTTGTTATCCGTTCGATTTTAATTACAAGTATCTTTCTTTTATCCCTGCCGGAAATAATCCACAATATTCCGGAAGAACTGCATGTTCATGGACTCCGACGGTACCGGCAGTCCCTGCCGCTTCAGCCGCTCCTTCTCGAGTGGCCAGTTATAGAGGTTTACAAACTCCATCGCACGCTCGGGGTGAGGCATCAGGGCAAGCACCTTACCGTCCGCGGAGGTGATGCCGGCGATGTCTGCCACCGAGCCGTTCGGGTTAAAGGGGTACTCGCCGTTCGCGGGGCTCAGGTCGTCCCGGACGTACGTAAAGGCGATCATCTTCTTCCGCTGCAGGAGCTGGAGCGTCTCCTTCGAACAGGAGAAGTTCCCCTCGCCGTGAGCGATCGGGCAGTACATCCGTTCTATGCCCCGCGTCCAGAGATTGTCGGCCGCAGGCCTGAGGTTCACGAACCGGCATTCGAGGACCCCCTTGCGGTTGGGCATCAGGGCGATGTCCCGCCGGAACCGCTCGAACGCCGGGACGAGGCCGAGGTTGGCGAGGATCTGGAAGCCGTTGCAGATGCCGAGCACGAGGTTGTCGCCATCGAGGAACGCCGTAACATCCTCCCGCAGGTTGTTCCTCACCCGGTTTGCGAAGGCGTTCCCCGCCCCGGTATCGTCACCGTACGAGAACCCGCCGGGGAATACGAGAAGGCGATAGTCGGCCATCCTCACGTTTCGTTCGATCAGGTCATTGATGTGGACGATATCGGCGTCCATTCCCGACCGGGCAAACGCTTCTTTTGTCTCCATCTCCGAATTGATCCCGTACCCGCTCATGATGAGCGCCCGTTCGGTGAGCTTCTCCACACCTCGTGCTGCGGCAGCGGTTCTTCGCAAAGGTTTCTTGGTGACCGGTGCCATCGTTTCAGAACCTCCCGAACGGAGCCTTGTAGGCAGCCTCGAGTTCGCCAACCGGGACCGAGATGAGGGTTGTCCCGCCGGTGATCCGCAGGGAGGTCCCCTTGATACGACCGATGAGGTGAGCCTCCGGCCCGAGGGCGAGTTCGAAGGCCCGTTTATTATCCGGAGAGACCGTGACCACGAACCTGCCGAGCGATTCCGAGAAGAGGAACCGGTCGGGTCGCATGTCCGTGGGAATCGTGATGTCCATGCCGAGCCGGCCGGCTATTGCGACTTTCGCGAGCGCAACGCCGACACCGCCGTGCGTTACCGGGAACGCAGACGCGACGAGCCCGTGGTCGATGGCCCCGGTCATCCGACCGTACCGCGCTTTTGCGGCGGGGATATCGAGGGCCGGGACGGTGTTCCCGGTGCCGCCGAGGTACGCAAAGTACTCCGATCCCCCGAGCTCTTCGGCTGTCTCCCCCACCAGGTATACGAGGTCGCCCTCCATTTTTGCATCGAGCGATACCGATGTGCCGGCATCCGGGTGGATCCCGATGGAGGAGACGAGGAGCGTCGGGGGCACCGAGACCTTCACCGGGTTGTTGTCGGCATCGTACCCGGAGAAGTCGTTGAACATGCTGTCCTTGCCTGAGATGAACGGGGTGCCAAAGCCGGTCGCCCCGTCATAGCATCCGAAGGCGGCGCCTTTCAGCTGGCCGAGCCGGACGGGATCGTCGGACGAGCACCAGCAGAAGTTGTCGAGGATAGCGATGGAATCCAGCGGGATGCCGAGAGCGATGAGTCCCCGGACCGCCGCGTCTATGCAGGCGATCGCCATCCGGTAGGGGTCGATCTCCGAATATGCCGGGAAGATCCCCTGCGAAAGGCCGACGGCCTTCTTCGAGCCGGGAACGACTTTCGTCAGGGTCGCCATCCCCTGGACCCGTCCCTTCCCCTGCACGGGCCCGAGAACGTGCCCTCCCTGGACAGTATGGTCGTACTGGATCGAAATGTACTCTTTCGAGCAGATATTGTTCCGTCCCAGCATCGCCCTGAGGGTCGCTCCGAGGTCGTCCGGGCACGGCGCGTCCGGTTCGGGAAAGACGGTCTTTGCGGGAGCAGTCCTGAGGTGTTTCTCCGGGACACCGTCATGGAGGAAGGCAAGCCCGATATCCATCACAACAGAGCCTTTGAACTCTACAACACATCGTCCCGTATCCGTAAACGTACCTATGATTGTCGCCTCTACCTCGCGGCGCTCCATCAGGTCCATGAACTCCCCGAGTTTATCCGGCGGGACGGCGAGTGTCATCCGTTCCTGCGATTCGGAGATCCAGATCTCCCAGGGCGCCATGCCGGGATACTTGAGGGGGACCTTGTCGAGATACACATGGCAGCCGTTGCACTCCTTTGCCATCTCGGCGACCGAGCAGGAGATCCCTCCCGCGCCATTGTCGGTGATGCTCGTGTAGAGGCCCCGGTCCCGGGCCTCCCGGACGATGACATCAGAGAACTTTTTCTGGGTGATGGGATCGCCGATCTGCACCGCAGTGACCGGGCTCTTCGGGTCGAGGGCTTCGGAGGAGAAGGTGGCGCCGTGGATACCGTCTTTTCCCACCCGTCCGCCGAGCATAACAACGAGATCGCCTGCCCTTGCCTTCTTCTCGTAAAGCTTTTTCCCGTCCTGCTCACGGGGCATGACGCCAACCGTGCCGGCAAAGACAAGGGGCTTCCCGCGGTACCGGTCGTGGAACACGACAAAACCCTGCGGGGTCGGTATACCCGAACAGTTCCCGCCGACCCCTACGCCGCTTACGACCCCGTCAAGGATACGGCGGGGGGAGAGAACGGGGCTCTGGCGGTTCTTTCCCCGGTAGAGGGCGGGATCGCCCGCGGGATTCCCCACGCAGAACCCGTATACGTTGATGCAGGGCTTTGCCCCGAGGCCGAAGCCGATGGTGTCCCGGTTCACGCCGACGATCCCCGTAAGGGCGCCGCCGAACGGGTCGAGCGCGGATGGAGAATTGTGGGTCTCGACCTTGTGCGTGACAAGGAACGTGTCATCGAAGATGATCCCCCCGGAGTTGTCCGTGAAGACCGCCAGGCAGATGTCCCTGTCCCCCTTTTCTTTCCGGATACTGTTCGTCGCGGCCTGGATACAGGTCTTGTAAAGCCCGTCCGGTACATCGTCGTCCATCGCGGACGCGAAGATCGTGTGCTTGCAGTGCTCGCTCCACGTCTGGGCGAGGGCCTCAAGCTCGATGTCGGTGGGCATTCTCCCCTTCGCAGCGAAGTAGTCGCGGATGGCACGGAGCTGCGGGAGGTCGAGGGCGAGCGGACCCCGCCGCAGGCCGGTCTGCGGGTCGGGGATCCCTTCCTTTCCGAGCCGGGCGAGATCCGCGTCACTGAGATCGAGGTCCACCAGCCCTGCAACCGGCAGTTCGTGAAGCTCGACCGCCGGGACGACCCGGTCCATGCCCGTTACGCCATACTCCTGGCGGCTCTTGACATGGATCCGGTTGACCAGCGGATTTGCCAGAGTGGACGCAAGGTTATTCAGGGTATCAGCCTGGAGCCGGCCGCTGATAAGATAGAGCTGGGATGAAAAGACTCCCTCCCCGTCGGCAAACTTCATGCCAAGGTAGTCCTCGATGGTCTGCCGGGCGGTAGCGCCGATGTTGTCGGTCACTCCGGGGAGAAACCCGATCTCGATGGCAGCATCGAAGGTTGCCGTTGTCGGCAAATCGACGGTAAATTCCTGCACAACGGGATTGATGAGCTGCGAGCCGATCTCTTCCAGTTCCCCCGGGGTAAAGTTCCGTGAACGGGTAGAGATGGTATAGACATCGACAAGGTGCAGATCGTCGACCGGAAAGCCGAGGGAGCGGATACGGTCTGTCCTGACCCTGAGCCGGGGATCGGCCTTGTAGCGGGCTTCTATCCGGTGGACATGCGCCATGGTTACCTGTACTCTGTTGATCGCTACTGAACAAAATACGTACGGTACCGGCACGGGGTCGCTGCAGGAAGGGAATCCCGCGCACCCGTGGCGAGTTTGTGTTTCAAGGTATGCGCACGAAAATATTCATGGTACCTCCCGCCATACGCTGGCCGGCAACGATATGAAAGGAACATTGTTTGCACGGGGGCCTGCATGTGCGATTGCTGCTGCAGTTCTCTTCGGCATCAGTACTCCGGTCTCGAAACTTCTCCTCGGGGAGATCGATCCGGTCCTGGTGGCGGCGCTCCTGTACCTCGGCAGCGGGTTCGGTCTTATGATCGTGCTGGTTTCCGTGGCCCGTTCAGGGCGGACGGACCGGGAGCTCCGGTTCGGCACCCGCGATCTTCCCTGGCTTATCGGAGGGATCCTTGCCGGAGGTGTCATCGCCCCCATCGTTCTCCTCGTGAGTCTTGCGTCCGTCCCTGCAGCAACTGCATCCCTGTTCCTCAATTTCGAGATTGTCGCAACCACGCTCATCGCCTCGCTGGTCTTCCGGGAATACCTTGGGAGGCAGGCGCTCCTCGCTATTCCGGTGATCGCAGCGGCCGGTGTCATCCTCTCGGTGGACCCGCAGGAGACAACCCTCTTCTCCCCCGCTGCGGCAGGGATCATCCTCGCCTGCTTATTCTGGGGGATCGACAACAACCTCACCCGGAAGATCGCGGGGAAGGACCCGGTTGTTCTTGCCACCGCCAAGGGACTCACCGCCGGGTGCGTCTCGCTCGCGATCGCCATCTTTCTCCATGCCCCTTTCCCGGCGCCCGGCGCGATTGCGGCAGCGCTCGTGGCAGGTTTCTTCACCTACGGCCTGAGCATTGTTTTTTTCATCCGGTCACTCCGGGAGCTTGGTGCGGCCCGGACGAGCGCATACTTTGCCGCGGCTCCGTTCATCGGGACACTTCTCTCGCTCATTCTCTTCGGGGGGTTCCCCGGCCTGCAGTTTTTCATTGCCCTGCCCCTCTTTATCGCCGGGGCGTTTCTCCTCGCACGGGAACAGCACAGCCATGCCCACCGCCATGGGTCGCTCGTACACGATCATCCCCATGCGCCCGGCGTGCACCACGGGCACGAGCGGTAATCCAGGCAGGAAACGAAACGGCAACCAATTTTCATGCTACCTTGCTGGACTTCGGAGTTACCGGCTCTGCTCTTCCGCCATGAATACAATGATACCCGGTCGTGTCTTCCGGTCCGGTCTTCCGGACCCCGGATAAAAAAAAGTATTACTTGAGGACGCAGATCGATTCCGGGGCCCGTATGAGGAGCGCCAGTGTTTCCGTGATGAAGAAGTCGAGCCCGTCCCCTGCCGGCCCGTTGAACCCGACCGCCATGTCCTGGCCGATTGCCAGCGAGGCGTACTGCTGGCCCGACGCGAGGAGAACCCCGCCCTTTTTGAGGTTCGGCGCCTTGACAACCCCTTCGGTCACAATGGTCCGGATATGGTCGAGTTCGGTCCCGTCTCCCTGCGGGTAGCGGCGGAGGAGGAGGTTGTACTGGGCCGGCGCAAGCGCCATGCAGAAGGGCCCGTGGAACCCGGCATCATCAAGCTTGGTGACGGCCGCGATGATCTGGTCTGCCGCAGTCCCGATCTTGTCCCATTTGGTAAGGGTGTGCGAGGACGAGCAGTCGGAAGTGAGGAGCCCGGGGATACCCTGGACGCCGTTGAAGATAACGTTGTCTTCCTGGGCGGCGCACTCGATCGCGGCGCATGCAACGGCCCCCGCATCGAGGGTGATACGATCCCGCTCGAAGGATGCAAGGTCGCGTTTCCCGAGCCGGAACGATGACTGGAGTTTCGTTACCGGGACAAAAGTGCTCCCGGAAACCCCAGCCTCAATCTCGACATCCGATATGGGAATAGCCTTGAGGCCGAACCCGAACGGTCCTTCCAGGGCGAGCAGCCGGCGACCGGCGAGCTGGCTCTTTGCCGCACCGATCATGGTACTGTCAATGAGACTCCACGTCTCCGGTGCGATGGGGGCGTCCTCACGCCCGAGGTACTTGTTTTCCATGGTTTTTTCCTCCCGATAAAAAATTATTTCATGGGTCCGATAGTCGTCTCCGGTTTCCGGGGCGCTGCTGCCGGCTGGCCGCCGACTCTCGCCGCCCAGGTATCCACTTCCGCGGTGCCCTTGGCGAGGAAGTCGTCCTCGTCGCCGGTCAGGATCTGGATGAGACGGGCGAATTCTCCCACGTGAACCCGCTCTTCGTTGGCGATATCGATCAGGACTGCTTTTGCAAGCGGGTTATCGGTAGCGTCTGCATGGGCCATGTAGAGGTGGGTCGCTTCTTCTTCTGCCGAAAGGTTCATCCGCAGGGCCCGGACGAGTTCTGCGTCCGTAAGCTTGCGGTCGGGTACCTTTCCACTGAATGGATCAACAAATGCTGGCATCCTTTACTCCTCCCCTCATTAAAAAGGGGATTTCTCGGGGAATATCCCGGCCGGATAAATGCGTTGGTTTTCTTTCCCGGTAGCAGCCAGGACTGGCCTCTTCATCCGGGGCGTGTACATCCCCGTATCGCGGGAAACCTGCATCTCCGTTACCTCCTTGTATTACTGGTAGTATATCAATGTGGTGCCCGGATGGTCGATCCGGCCGCTGGAGAGGTCCGGACTCTAAAATAATATCCCGGTCTCCCGGCCTTCGTTGTTTCAAAGTTCCACGGCGTCCGGGACCCCCGGTTTCCGTACTGTGGCATGAAAGATCATGTTTGCGGACTGTCACCGGCCAAAGACACGGCGGCATATCCCCGATTGGTATTACTGCTGCTGGCGCTCTGAGATGTCCCGGGCGATGCTGATGACCGCTGCCATCCCGAAATATTCGGTCGTACGGCTGCTGATCTCGACCGGCACACTGGTGCCGTCTTTCCGCTTCTGGGCCGTGGTGAACAGGATGTGGCCCCGGGAGAGGAGTTTCTCTACCCTCTCCTTTTCGAAGAGCTTCTCCGGATCGGTGTCGAGGTCCTGCATCCGCATCTGCATAAGTTCCCGTTTGGTGTATCCGAGGAGGCCGGAGGCAATCGTGTTCGTCTCGAAGATCTTCCCATCGGGGTCATGTATGAAGATGGCATCGCTCGCACCGTCGAAGAGAGTCCGGTACCGGAGCTCGGACTCAACAAGTTCGTCTCCAATCCGCTTCCGCTCGGTTACATCGACGACCGAGCAGACCCCCAGACCTTCACTTGTCAGGGAAGCGGTGGCAAGCAGCCAGACGACCGTGCGATCTTTCTTCCTGAGCTCGATCTCCATATCGTTTACGCGGTGCTCATCGTTCAGCAGTTTCATGAATGCACCCGCCTGGACCTGATCGAACCAGAGCGTGGTAAAGTCCATCGAGCGGAGCTCACCGGGAGTGTACCCAAGAATAGTGGCAAACTGGCGGTTTGCTTCCTGCAGGGAACCGGATCCGACGCGGAACGTGAAGATGCCTGCCTGCGACTGTTCGAAGATCTCCCGGTACGTCTTCTCGTGAAGGAGCTGGCCGGCAAATGCGGCGATGATAACGCCGACGGAAACGAAGATGTAGAACCATGCGATGCTCACCGCATAGAGCTGGAGGTTCGATGGCCCGTAGACAAGGACAAGCGCGAGGAAGATCCACCCGAGGATTACGGTATAATAAACGGCGAACCGGGGTGAAAAGTACGCGACGATGACGATGGGGAGAATGTAGAAGAAGGGAAATATATCGGCGTACCCGTTCTTGAGGGAGAAGATCGACACGAGGATAATGACCATGGTGATTGCCGCGGTCGCAATGAGCCAGAAGAGGTTTTTCCCGGGGACTGGTTTAATGGATCCAAACACGAAACAACACGCCCGAATGATGTGTGGAAATTGAACCGGCGATTAATTATAGGTTATCATCCCTGAGAACCCGCGGGCTGTGCCGGGTGAAAGAGCCTCGATTCTTGGCGTCCGGCTCGGGCCGGATGCCCCGCCACGGTTATTGACAATCCCAGCAGTACCTGAAGCCCCGGGACAGTACTTTTATTTTTTCCGGGCGAGCCGGGCCTTCTGCCGGGCGATCCGCGATTTCAGTTCACGGGCAGCGCTCGTGATATCCTCAGCGCCTGCCACCGCGGAGATAACCGCAACACCGTCTGCGCCTGCAGCAATGGTACGTTCCACGTTGGCAGAGCTGATCCCGCCGATCGCCAGAACCGGGATGGATACGCGCTGACGAACCTCCCGGACGGTGCCGGTGCCGAGTCCGTCACCGGCATCGCTCTTTGATCCGGTTGCAAAAACCGGGCTCACTGCCACGTAATCCGCGCCCGCACGCTCCGCTTCCTCGGCCTCTCTGGCTGATCCAACCGAGACCCCTATGATAAATCCTTCAGGTGCGATCTGCCGGGCAGTGTCGGCCCGGAGGTCGCCCTGCCCGAGGTGCACGCCGTCAGCTCCGCAGGAGAGGGCAACGTCAAGCCGGTCATTCACGATGAAGATGGCGCCCCGGCGCCGGGCAAGGCCCGCGATCTCCCGCCCCGACCGGATAAGTTCCCGGCAGCTGCAGCCCTTGTCCCTCAGCTGGACCGCATCGGCCCCTCCCGCAAGCGCGAGCCGGGCGATCTCGACATGGGGTTTCCCGCAGGATGCGCTTTCATCGGTTATAACGTAAAGTTCAAGGTTCATTGCAAGGTCATAAGGTGCGGATCTTCGCACACGTCCGCAGCGTACCGGGTTCCATCATGGCGAGCTGGTCGAAAAGCGCAGTCCTGAAGCTCATCGGCCCCTTTGCCACAGCAGCTGCCCGTTCGCCGGCAATCCCGAATGCAGAAAACGCAGCCACTGCTGCTCCTGCAGGATCAGCGCTGACCGCGGCGAACGTGCCGATGACCGAGGCAGCCATGCAGCCGGTCCCCGAGATACTCCCCATCATGGGGTGACCATTATCCACCAGGACTACGTTTTTCCCGTCCGTGACAATATCGGTCGCCCCGCTGATGGCAACGACGGTGCCGGCCTTCTGTGCATAACCCTTCGCAATCTCAACCGGGTCCCCGGAAAGCCCGTGGGAATCGACGCCCC
>DASPUR010000053.1:0-3665 GCA_035622795.1 Methanoregula sp.
CCAGGGAAACACCATCGTCATGACCACCCACTACCTCGACGAGGCAGCCCGGCTCTGCGACCGGCTGGTCATCATGGACAACGGGAAGATCCTCGTTGAGGGGACACCCGCCGAACTCGTGCAGCAGCATGCGGGCGAAGAGGTGGTGGAGGTGGAGCCGACCGGCGAAGTGGTCAGTTGTCTGGACGAACTGGAGATCCCGTACGAACGGTTCGGGGACGTCCTCCAGATCGCGACCGGTTCCTCGCGGGAAGTCGCAAAAATCCTGCTCGAGCGCTGCCGGCCCCGCAAGGTGCTGACCCGGCCGGCGACGCTCGAGGACGTGTTCCTGAAACTGACCGGGAGGACCCTCCGGGAGTGATCATGCCGGGCCTGCTCTCGTTCCCCACGATCACGCGGCGTGCGTGGAAAGTGTGGTACCGGAACCTCGAGGTCTTCCTCAGGACCTGGAAGGTGAACTTCTTCCCCCCGTTCATCGAGGCCCTCCTCTACCTCTTCGCCATCGGCCTCGGCCTCGGGACGTATGTCCGGGAGATCAACGGGACGCCCTATGTGAACTTCATCGCGCCTGCGATCCTCGGGATCGCGGTCATGAACTCTGCGTTCTTCGAGTGCACGTACGGCTCGTACGTCCGGATGTATTACCAGAAGAGTTTCGACGCGATGATCGCGACGCCCCTCTCCATCGAGGACGTCATTGCCGGCGAGATCCTCTGGGGAGCGACCCGGGCGGTCCTCTACGTGGTGCTGATGCTTCCCGTCCTCGCTCTCTTCGGGGTCATCTCGCTCCCCCTCTCCCTGCTCGCGATCCCGGTGGCTTTCCTCGGGGGCCTCATGTTCGCCGGTATCGCGATGTGTTTCACCGCGGTGACGCCGAGCATCGATACGCTCAACTATCCCTCGTTCCTCTTCATCACGCCGATGGTCCTCTTCTCGGGGACCTTCTTCCCGCTGACCGTGATGCCGGTCCTGCTCCAGGACTTCGCGTACATCGTCCTCCCGCTCACGCACGTGGTCGCCATCATGCGGATGCTCACGCTACCGGACCTCGCGCTCACGGGCGCAGCCAGCCTTGCCTGGATCTCGGCAGTAACGTTCGTCTTCTGCTTCCTCTCGATCAACCTGATGAAACGGCGGCTCATCGTCTGATCCTCTGGTTTTCCCGATGAACTGTCCCGAAAGACCGGCCCGGACGTCATTTCCGCGGCCGTCCGGCCCGCATCCGTCCGGCCACGGCATCCGTACCTGACGGGAAATACCAAATAAGAAGCCATAAACCCCAAAAGCGACAGATCTTAAAACAGGCGCCTGCGATGACGAAATTCCGGACCTACATATTTCTCTACCTCATCTCCCTGTCAGGACTGCTCTGGTCGACGTTCCTCGCGTGGTACGCGGGCTATTTCCTCGAGGGCGTGATGATCTCCGGGCTGATCATCGTCACCAACCTCTTCGTCATCATGATGCATTTCCGCAGGTGACCACCGGTCCCGGCTGTTGCCAAGGATCACCTTTTATCGCAATGAAGCACGACTCCTGTTATGCGCCGCGGGCAGATGTTCCTCTTCTATCTCCTCTGCACGGCCGGCCTCATCTCATCCATCTTCCTCCTCGGAAGTACCGTCCTCTTTTACGAGGGCATGATGATGGTGGGCCTCATCCTCGTCACAAACATCGTCATTATTTTCATGCACCAGCACAGCTGATCCGGAAATCCAGGATACAAGAACGGTCCTGTGGGAGGCGGTAGGCATTTTTTTTAAAAGACGGTTTTTTTCCGGCACCGCCTGTTATTTCCGCACGACCCTGAGGACGAACAGTTCTTCGCCCTCCACCGGTTCGCGGGCTGCGATCGCAGGGGAATACCCGAGGCGGGAGAAGAGGGCGCAGACCTCCTCCGTTCCGGTCAGCGATGAGACGAGGAGGAGGATCCTCCCGCCCGGACCGATTAAGCGACCAACCCCGGCCGCGAACCGCGCGATGACCTCCCGCCCGGTTGGCCCCCCGTCAAGCGCGTACTCGAGCCAGTCCTCCACCCGCTCTTCCGGGCGGGTGGGCAGGTACGGCGGGTTGAAGACGATGACGTCGAACGCCCCGCAGATACCGCTGAAGAGGTCGGTCCTGACGACCTCAACGCCCCGTTCGCGGGCCGATGCGACGGCGTGGGGGTTGATATCGGTCGCGACGACCCGGGCCACCCTGCCGAGTTCCGCGGCAATGAGCCCGGAGCCGGTCCCGACTTCCAGCACCCGGTCCCCGGGCCGGACTTCCGCCAGGGCCGCTTTCAGCAGGAGGCAGGTGTCCGCCTCGGGCTGGTATACCTGTGCGGGATCGTAGACCATTGGTACGAGATGGGGCAGGGATGGATGTAAAGGGATGGGGCCGTCCGGGCCGTTCCGCCATGCTATAAACTCACCGGGAGTTTATCCCGCCGGAGAGCGGGGCGGAAGCATCCGGAAGCAGATCTGAACATTAAAAGGGTCCCACAAAAATAACGGATTGTAGCATTTCAGGGGCGGTTTTCTTGGCAAAGATCCAGCAGCAGGCGCAAATTCCCGCAGCACCCTTTCCCGTCGTGATTGCGGGCACGTTTGTCAACGGAAAGGAGAACTATCTGACAATCGGTGCGTTCGGCGGGATGTCCATCCGGCCTCCCATGGTCTATATCTCTTCCTTAAAGACGCATTATTCCAATACCGGTATCAGGGAAACCGGCTATTTCAGTATCAACCTGCCGCCTGCAGGGCTTGTCCGGAAAACAGATTATTGCGGCCTGGTCTCGGGCCGGCTGACCGACAAATCCCTGCTCTTCACACCGTTCTATGGGAAAGAAAAACTGGCGCCGATGGCGCGCGAATGCCCGGTGAACGCCGTCTGCCGGCTGATAAAGACCGTGGATCTACCCGATAACGATGTCTTCATCGGAGAGGTTGTGGAATATTACGTGGATGAAGAGTGCCGGGATGGAAAAAACCCGGATCCGGAAAGGACTGCCCCCCTCGTCCTGTATGGCCGGTCGTACCGGAAGCTGGGCCGGATCGCAGGTACTGCATTTGCGGCAGGCAAAATACTGATGAAAAATCGCTGAATGTATTCACCGGAACTCCATCCGCTGCAGGGAACAGTAACCAGAAACCGGTGGATCAGGCCCGGCAGGGAGGCAGTCGCGGTCGTTCACCCGGTAATCGAATCGTGGAAGATCCCGGCGTTCACGTCTTCCCGGTACTGCCGGTAGTTCGCAGCCGCTGCCTCCGGCGAGCTGTTCGCATAGCAGTAGGCACACCTGTGCATGCAGGTGGTGTACTGTCCGATGTCCTTGGAGACGATGCACCGGCACCCGCTCCGCTGCCCGCGATCCCGGAGCCTGACGGACGGATCCACCGGCGGAAGACCGGTTCCGGCGAGTGTCGCCTGGCCCGGCGGCCGGAGGAAGTCCGTCAGGGCGCGGTCGCCGGCGAACTCTTCGGTCATGAGCCCGTAGCTGATGCACTGCCCCCGCCCGATACCGTACTCCGTGAGGTCCCGTGGGTCGGAACAGGCGCTGATCGCAAGCCCCCACCGGCAGTTGTGGGCGGCAAGGCCGGTACAGAACTCCCGCACTTCCTTGTCCGAAAACTCGCGGACGCCGGCAAAGCCCTGCCGCTGCAGGTTCCGGGACACCTTCG
>DASPUR010000054.1:0-2798 GCA_035622795.1 Methanoregula sp.
CATAAAGCTGAACATGGCGGTCATCGGCGCTTTCCCGGTCCTCATCGGCCTCGGGATCGATTACGCGATCCAGTTCCATGCCCGGTTCGACGAGGAGTCCCGGAAGGGAACCCTTGAGGACGCCGTAACGATGACCGTGACCCGCACCGGACCTGCGGTCATGTACGCGATGCTGGCGACCTGCATGGGCTTCCTCGCGATGTTCATCTCGCCGGTGCCCATGATACGGTCCTTCGGCCTCGTCTCGATCATCGGGGTCATGAGCAGTTATGCCGTCGCGCTCGTCGGGATGCCGACGCTCGCTCTCCTCCTTAACTACCGCCCGAAACCGCAGAAGCCGGCGGAGTGCTATGCGGTCGGTACGGACGCGTGCGCTTATCTCGGTGATCCGGCGCCGGCGTCGGATAATCCGGATTTCCCTGCAACCACTGCAGAGCCGGCGCCCCCGGGAGCCGATTCCCCGCAGCCTTCATGGGTAGAACCCGCCGCCCGGGCACCCGTTGCAGCGCCGCCCGCACGGCCGGCCCCGAAGAAAGGGTGGTCCTACGGGCAGTTCCTGACGGACACCTCGGTGAAGATCGCGAAAAACCCGGTGCCGATCCTGCTCATCGCCGCCCTCATCGCGGTCATCGGGTTCCAGCTCGACGCGGTCATCGCCATAGAGACGAGCGAGAACGCGTTCGTCCCGTCCGACATGCCGGCCAAGATCGAGATGGACAAGGTGGCCCGGGTCATCGGGTCAACGGACTCGGCGACGATCTACCTGCAGGGCCAGCGCGTGACGGACCTCGACGCCCTCGTCTGGGAGAAGAAGTTCCAGGACTATGAGCTCTCGCACCACAGCGAACTGACCCGGGCGACGAGCCTCGTCACGTACGTGATGGCCTATAACAACAACACGATGCCCGAGACCCAGAGCCAGCTCAACGCAATCCTCGCAAAGCTGCCGGCCAGCGTGAAAGACCCGTACGTGAGCGGGTCGATGAACGGCGTCATCCAGTTCGGCACCCTGAAGCTCGAGTCCGAACAGCAGGAGTCGCTGAAGGAACAGATGACCCGGGACATCGCGTTCCTTGAGCCCCCGATCGGGTTTGTGGTCCAGCCCACCGGGAGCTTCGACCTCTTCACCACCCTCATGCACGACCTGACGTCCTCCAAGGAGACGATGACTTTCCTCGGGTTCCTGCTCATCTTCCTCTACCTCGTGCTGGTGTACCGGCACCTCCACGCGGTCTCCCCGCTCGTCCCGATCATCGCCATCATCGGGTGGAACTCGGTGGCGATGTTCGCGCTCGGGATCGCGTACACCCCGCTCACCGCGACACTGGGATCGATGACCATCGGCGTGGCAGCCGAGTACACCATCCTCGTGATGGAGCGGTACGCGGAGGAGGAGGAGCGCCTCCACGACCCCCTCGCCGCGATCCAGGAGAGCGTCCAGAAGATAGGGACGGCGATCACGGTATCGGGCCTCGCCACTTTCTTCGGGTTCTCCGCCCTCTGCCTCGCGACTTTCCCCATCATCAGCAATTTCGGCGTGACCACTCTCATTGCGGTCGGGTTCTCGCTCATGGGCGCGATCTTCATCATGCCGGCGATCCTCTCGCTGATCGGGCGGATAACCGGACACCAGCACCCGCCGGTGGTCCCGGAGGCAGTTACGCCCGACGAGTTGGCGTGACCGGGATCCCCTCTCTCATTCTTGGCCAGTTTTCGTACCGGAAAGAGGCGAAAACTATCGAGATTTGCATTTTTCCGGGGCTCCCCGCCAGGCAAACTACCTGCCGGTGGCGGTAGTTTGCCGGGAAGGGGTGGGGGGGCACTTCGTTCGCAAGAAGAGGAAACCGCCCGGAATCACGATCGTCACAAATGTTAAATGCCCTGACGGCCATAGAGCGCTCCATGCGGGTCCGATTTATCATGCCGGGCCCCGGGAGCGTTAGCGACCATGGCTTTGAGTTATCCCTACGGGAAAGGCGATGGGACCGTGAAATGGGTCTCCACCGAATGGCTGGAACAGCACCTGAACGACAAGGACCTCATGATCCTCGACTGCCAGCCCAATATCCACGAATATATCCAGGATCATATCCCCGGTGCCGTGTACTGGCACGAAGGCCTCTTCCGGATCCACGAGGCCGCGATCCCGACCCGGTGGATCCCGGTCGATGCGGCCCAGATCCTCTTCCGGACGCTCGGGCTCGACCCGGCAAAGCCCATTATCGTGTACTCGAGCAGCGGGCCCCTGAGCACCTGCGCGACCTTCATCGGCGATGGTCTCGAGCAGACGATGGTCGCGTACACGCTCGCCCGGTACGGGCACAAAAACGTGTATGTCCTCGACGGCGGCTGGGAGAAGTGGAAGGAGGAGAAGCGCCTGCTCACCCGGGAGTACGGGGTCACGAAACCCTCGAAGTTCACCGTGAAGCTCCACGACGAGTTCTTCATCGGGTACGATGAGTTCAGGAAGATCAAGGACCAGCCCGGCACCGTCCTGCTCGATGCCCGCCCGACCGCCTTCTACGAGGGGCAGGGACCATGGATCAAGCCCGGCCACATCCCCGGCGCGGTCAGCCTCCCGTGGAAGTCCCTGATGGACGACAAGAACAAGAAGTTCTTAAAACCGGTCGAGCAGCTCGAGGCGATGGTAAAAGCCGCGGGCGCCACTCCTGACAAGACGGTCATTTGCTCCTGCGGGACCGGCCGCGAGGCCACGAACGAGTTCATCCTCTTCCGGTGGTACCTCGGGTACCCGAAGGTGAGGATCTACGAAGGCTCCTTCACCGAATGGGTCTCAT
>DASPUR010000055.1:0-2087 GCA_035622795.1 Methanoregula sp.
CACGATCCGGGACATGGTGGAAGCCCAGAAGCTCCTCGTCGATCACCTCGGGATCGACCAACTGTACGCGGTAGCCGGCGGATCGATGGGTGGGATGCAGGCCCTCCAGTGGTCGGTACAGTTCCCCGGGATGATGAAGAAGGTGATCGTTATTGCCGCGACGGGGTACTCCACGCCCCAGCAGATCGCGTTCAACGAAGTCGGCAGGAAAGCGATCCTCTCCGACCCCCACTGGAACGACGGCGATTATTACGGAAAGACCCCCCCGGCCCACGGGCTCGCCCTCGCCCGGATGGTAGGGCACATCACGTACCTCTCGAACGAGTCGATGCACGAGAAGTTCGGGCGTGCGCTCCAGGAAAAGGACCGGATCGGGTTCTCGTTTGCAGCCGACTTCAAGATCGAGAGCTACCTCCACCACCAGGGAGATACGTTCACAAAAAGGTTTGATGCCAATTCGTATCTCTATATCACGAAAGCGATCGACTATTTTGATCTCACCCTTGACGGTTCGCTCATCGCGGGGCTCGCCCGGGCACAAGCGGCCTTCCTGGTCATCTCGGTCTCCTCCGACTGGCTCTACCCTCCGTACCAGAGCCAGGAGATCGTATCAGCGTTGACAGCAAACGAGCGCGAGGTCCATTATTGCGAGATCCGGTCGAACTACGGTCACGATGCCTTTCTCCTCGAGTCAGGCCAGCTCAACTACCTGATGGGGAAGTTCCTCTCCCACACGGTCGTCGCCGACGTCATGATCCGGAACGCAGAGACCATCGAGGAAGGAACGACCATTGCAATCGCTGCGCGCCGGATGACGAAGACCGGCATCAACCACCTCCCGGTCCTGTCGCAGGGGGGGCAGCTTGCCGGGATCGTCACCTCGTGGGACATCGCCCGGGCCGTTGCCTCGAATTTCCTCTGGCTCGATGAGATCATGTCCCGGGACGTCGTGACAACGACCCCGGACGAGCCGATCGAATCTGCAGCGAAGAAGATGGAAGAACACGCGATCTCGGCACTCCCGGTCCTGAACGGGGACAGGAAGGTGATCGGGTTAATCACGAGCGATGCGATGAGCAGTCTTGTCGGAAGGGAGCCGCGGTGACAAAACAAACATCTCTGTTCCCCCGTAAAAATGGCTGCAGAGCGGTCGGCCCGGATACCGCTCGATGCGGCTCAGGCCCAGGGTATCCCGGTTCGCAAAACTACATGGGTATAAACATCCTCATGTATCCATAATCCGGTTGCGGTATCCGGGCGCCCGGGTTCATCCGCGTGAACATCAACCTGAAACAGGAGACACAAATGACGGAATCCTCCACCCTACCGAAAAGTGCGATCCTGGTCCTCGGCTGCCCCGAAGTGCCGGTCCAGATGGCGATCGCGCTGTACCTCGCGCACCGGCTCCAGAAACAGGGGACCGGGGTGCTTGCCACCGGCAACCCCTCGGTCCTCAACCTCCTCAAGGTCTCGGACCCGGAGAAGCATTACCTCCCGCAGATGATGGTGCTCGAGAAGTGCATTGAGGAGGTGGTCGAGAAGAAGCGGACCGCCGATCTCTGCATTGTCTTCGCTCACAACGATGCCGGGATCCAGTACGCCGCAACCATGCGGCACCTGCTCCCTGAGACACGGCTCGTGGTGATCATTTTCGGGCGCACGCCGGAAGTGCTCGCAGAGACCGCAACATTCCCGTGCGAGAAGATCGTGGACAAGGCGGTCCACAACCCGATGCAGCTGAAGGTCAAGATCAACGGGGTGTTCGGATGGGGTGCATAGAGAGCCTGAAGTACGAGATGGTCCTCCCGCTCGGCGCCTCGTTCAAGGAGTGCCGGGACTACGTGGAGAAGAATTTCAAGGAGGTCTGGTACGTTGACCCGGGGTACAAGATCTTCGACGAGTATCTCATCGGCCTGCCGCCGATCGCCATCGGCCTCGACGGGCCAAAGATCGTCTTCCCGTACACCAAGCCCTGCCACGGGACGTACCTGCTTAAGATAGAGGACGCCGATGAGGCGGACCGGGTCCGGAAGACCGCGCGGAAGAAGAAATAGATATGACCGGCCGACTTTGTAACAATCGTACCA
>DASPUR010000056.1:0-2273 GCA_035622795.1 Methanoregula sp.
ACCGTGACGTGGACAAACTTCGATGACGTGCCCCACACGGTGACGTCCCTCACGCCATCACCGGAGACGTTTAATTCCGGGTCCATCTCCAAGGGGCAGACCTTCTCACGGACATTTACCCTGGCGGGCACGTACCCGTACACGTGCACGATCCACCCGTTCATGAAAGGAACGGTTATCGTCGTCCCCTAAAGAAAAACAGACCTTTTTTTACAGGCAGGGTTACCGGCAGAATCCGGAAAAATTGCCCGTAAAATCCTGCCGGTCCGGGGATTAATGCCCCGGCTTCCGGTATACTTTCGCGGGATCGACAATCACCGGCGCGATCTCTTCCCCGGCGATGGTCCGGTAGAAGCAGGACCGGTGGCCGGTATGGCATGCCGCCCCGGTCTGCTCCACTTCGTAGATGAGGCAGTCCCCGTCGCAGTCCACGAGGATCCTCTTCACCTTCTGGAAGTGCCCGCTCTCTTCGCCCTTCTTCCAGAGCTTCTTCCTGCTCCGGCTCCAGTAGTGGGCAAACCCTGTCTCGCGGGTGAGCCTCACCGCCTCCTCGTCTGCCCAGGCCATCATCAGGACAGCGCAGGACCCGGCGTCCTGGACGATAACCGGGATGAGGCCGCCGTCGAATTTCAGCTCCGTCATCTTCTCATCTCCCCCCGGTGATGGAGCTGGTGATGGCGAGGAGGAAGTCGCCGAAGACGATCGCCGTGATGAGGCCGGCAGTTATCGGGACGATGAAGGGGACCGCATACGAGATCCAGACGGTGCCTGCCGCCTTGTATACCGCGAGTTCCTTCGTGAACTCCTGCGGCCGTTCCCGGAGATCCTTGGTGTAGATCCGCCCTTCGCCCGAGAGCATCCGGCGGATGGATTCGAAGAACCCGATGAACTTCCGGTTCACCTTTCCCTTCTTCTCCTCAAAGTCTTCCATGACAAACCCCCACGAGTCCTGAATCCGGTCCCCCGGGACCGGGAAGCCGAAGAACATGTACATCAGCGGCGCACGGTTGCCCCGCACGATGTTGATGACAAAGATCCCGATCGGAGCGACGAGGTTGAGGATCAGGGCGTTGATCAGGACCGAGAATGCGAGGAACCCGAGCGGCGGGTAGTTCAGGAGCGGGGTCACCGGGAAGAGCGGGATGCAGAAGGAGATGAAGATGAGCGCCCATGCATCCGCACCGCCGAAGAGGTGCATCCTGCCGAAGATATAGAAGACCCCGCAGAAGACCGAGAGGAGGAGGATCGAGATAGCCGGCGCTCCCCAGCCGCCGGCTCCGTAGAAGAGCAGCACCGAGGTGATGGCGAAGATCATGACGATGAGCACGAAGTACCATTTGCTGATGGTCTCGGCGACCGTGGGTTCCGGCTTCTTCTTCCGGAACCGGAGTTGCTCTTCCGGTTTACGTTTGTACTCCACGTACGAGACGTAACCGATGATCCCGGCAAACATCACGTACCAGGGGATGAGCTGGGTGTTGAGCGTCGGGGCGAGAACAAACCAGGAGAGGGCCGGGAGGGCGAGTACGACCGCGAGGTACGGGAACCGGAAGGGCTCTTCATCGTCCCGGGTATCGAGGTAGTTTGCGTAGAAGAAACTGGCAACCAGCGCGAGATAGCCGGCGATTATGCTGTAGTCCGGGGCCTGCCCGTTCTGCCCGGTCTGCTGGTAGAGGAGCACGACCGTTGCCGGTATGCCGACCGCGAGCATCGGGTACCAGGTCACGAAGGGGACGCGGCGGTCCTTTATATCGAGATACGAGGCATAGACCAGCGTCACGAGCACCGCGATTGCCGAGACCACCATCGGGTAAAATATCGCCATAGATCAGGTATAGTATTTTTTTTGGAACACTTATGCGTGGCGATGAAATGTTCCTTGAATAGTAAAGAGCCTCCCGGGATTTAACATCAGAAAAAGGAGGAACAATTCGGAATTATCCAATAATCACCGTTGTGGCCGGATAAGGACATCGAAAAAGCGACAGTGCAATGCGTTTTAAAAAAATTAGTTTTGAAAATTTTACGATGAACGCCGCCGCCCCCGGCGGGGCGCCCCCGCGGCGGATCAGTGACTAAAAAGCTCCGGAAGCAACGTTGCCCCGCCGTGCCTCGGAGAGGCCCTGAGGCGGGGAGGCATCGCAATTATCAATTGTGGGTAGCTCTTTGGAAAAAAGAGTTCACGACCCCTCGTACCTGAGGTCGAACTTCTCGTTGAGCACATGCTCCTTGACGACCGTGCCGTCGGTCACCACGACCTCGGGCCAGAGCCG
>DASPUR010000057.1:0-3998 GCA_035622795.1 Methanoregula sp.
ATAGATTGGATCCCGGGTGCACCGGTGTTTTTACCGGGTTTCCGCTCCCGCCCTGCCGGGGGCCCGCACCGGCGCGGCCCGTTCCCCCGCACGGGAAGATCGCCGTATCGATCTCCGTAAGGGAACGCATCATCCCGGGCCGGGGGCCCGGGGCGCCGGATCAAATCCAACAGCTTATGTGCCGGAAAGGTACCCTGTTTAGGTGATCTGGAGGGGACAAAGGAGGTATGACGGGCACCGGAAACACCCTGGCGGAAGACCAGCACCAGACCACCCTGCAGCGGTTCTACCATATCCTCTCGGACATGGAGTACGGGGTCCTGCTCGTTACCGGCGAGGACCGGGTGGAATTTGCCAACCAGGCGTTCTGCGATATCTTCGGGCTGCAGGAGTCCCCCGGAGAACTGCCCGGCCTCTCTTCATCGGCGCTGATCGAGAAGATCCGGCCCGCCTACATGAATCCCGATGCCGCGGTGGCCCGGATCCGGGAGATCGTGAGGCAGGGGGAACTGGTGCGGGGGGAGGATGTCGGGATGCGGGGGGACCGGACGTTCCTGCGGGACTTCATCCCCATCAGGAACGGGGGGAAACCCTCCGGCAGGCTCTGGATGCACCGGGACATCACCGACCGGAAACGGGCGGAGGAGGCGCTGGCCGAGAGCGAGGGGAAGTTCCGCGCCCTTGCCGAACATGCCCCCGATCTTATCGTGCGGGTGGATCCGGGGATGCGGGTCCTGTACGCAAACCCGGCCGCGTACCGGAGGACCGGCTATCCGGCGTCGGAACTTTTCGGCCGGACCGTGGCCGAGTACGCCCCCCCGGGTGTTGCCGAACGGTTCGGCACGGCGGCCGGCAGGGTCTTTGCCACGGGAGAACCCCTGCGGTACGAGCACGCCAATGAATGGCAGGGCGCCACCCGGGCCTTCGATGTCCAGATGGTCCCCGAGCAGGATGCCGGCGGCGCGGTGCGTGCCGTCATCGCCATCGCCCGGGACATCACCGACCGGAAGATGGTCGAGGAGGCCCTCCGTGCGGGCGAGGAGAAGTTCCGCGAGATCTTCAACAGCGTCAACGACGCCATCCACATCCACGAGCTCGCGGATGACGGGCCGCCGGGAAAATTCATCGAGGTGAACGACGTCGCCTGCGCGATGGTCCAGTACACCCGCGAAGAGCTCCTCGCCATGACCCCGCTCGATTTCGCGGCGGGGTTCCACAGCAAGCCACTCGAGCAGATCCTCAGGAATCTCCGTACGGACGGGCACGATGTCTTCGAGATCGGCCACCGGAGGAAAGACGGGGTCATCCTCCCGGTCGAGATCAACGCCCACGTCGTCTCCCTGGACGGGAAGCGGGTTGTCGTCTCCGTGATCCGCGACATCTCGGAGCGGAAGCAGGCCGAGGCAGAACTCATCGGGAAGAACGCCTCGCTCAGCGAGCTCAACCGGGAACTCAGCCTCCGGGAGAAGGAACTCGAGCGGGCGCTCGCGGACAAGGAAGTCCTCCTCTCCGAGATCCACCACCGGGTCAAGAACAACCTCACCGCGTTCATCTCCCTCTTAAGCCTCGAAGGCTCGACCGAGGACACCCCGGCCGCAAAACTCCTCCGGCAGGACCTCCAGAACCGGGCCCGGTCGATGGCCCTCATCCACGAGACCCTGTACCGGACCCACATGTACAACAAGGTCGATATGGGGGTGTACCTCACCGATCTCGTCGGCCAGATCGCCCGTTCGTTCCTGATAGCGGAGCCGGTGAGGACGGTCGTCGAAGCCAGCGGCGTCATGCTCGATATCAAGCGGGCGACACCCACCGGGCTCATCGTCAACGAACTCGTGACCAACTCCTTCAAGTACGCGTTCCGGAAACCCGCCGACGGCTCCGGGGAGAAGGGCGGAGCGGGGACTTCCCCGCGCGAGCACCCCGCGATCTCCCTCACGCTTACAAAAAACGGCGGGATGTACGAGATGTCCGTGAAGGACAACGGCGCCGGCCTCCCGGCGGACCTTGACGTCAGGAAGACCCGGAGCCTCGGCCTCAAACTCGTGAACTTCCTTGCGCGGCACCAGCTCCGGGCCGAGATCGAAGTGCGCCGGGACCGGGGCACGGAATTCATCTTCCGGTTCCGGGAATAACTGCCCGGAAGCCCGGCAGCTGTCCGGCACGACCGGCCTTTGCTGCCCGGAAGCCCGGCACCGGGACCGTGCCGGTCCGCCGCCGATGGCGCCCCATGGAGTCTCTGGCCTGCCGGTGACCAGGCAGATCGCAAAACCGTATCCTGCGGGCAATACCGATACCTTAAAATCGGTTCAGGCCAGTGTTATCCGGTACTGCGACAAGCCATCGTGAGGTGCACCACCATAGTCCAGCAAAAGCCGATACCGGAAGAGGAGAAAACGCTCCCCGGGATCTCACGGGAACGGCACGACCGCCTGCTCGGTGCAGCAATAGCTGTCCTGATCGCGATCATCTTCGTCACCGACTCCGTAACTCCCTTAAGCCTCGTGGTCTGGGTCCTCTACTTCCTCCCTCTCTTCCTGACCGTGTACCTCCGGGACCGGTTTGCTTCGGTCTATGTTGCCTGTGCGGTCGTCATCCTCTCCCTGATCGGCATCTTTCCCGGCCCAAAGGACGTGCCGCTTGCAAACGCGCTCGTCAACCGGCTCTTCTTCTCGGTCGTGATCGCGGTCGTCACGTACCTCATCGTGAACTACCGGAAGAATGTCGATGCGCTCGACGAGAGCAGGGAGGAACTCCGGAAAGCCCACGGGCTCCTCGAGAGCCACATGAACAATTCCCCGCTCGCCATCGTCGAGTTCGATGAAAAGTTCCGGATCACCCGCTGGACCGGCGAGGCGGAGAAGACCTTCGGGTGGACCGCCGGCGAGGTGGTGGGAAAGGCGATCGGGGAGTTCCCGTGGGTATACGAAGCGGACGTCCCCCGGGTGACCGCGATCTCGGCCGATATGCTCGCGGGGAAGAGCGGGAGCAACATGCACGCGAACCGGAACTACACAAAGGACGGTTCCGTCATCGAGTGCGAGTGGTACAATTCGGCCATCCGGGGCGCGGACGGGAGGCTCGTCTCCATCTTCTCGCAGGTGCTGGACGTGACGGACCGGAACCGTGCGGAGGCAGAGATCCAGGAGAAGAACACCGAGCTGGCCGCCGCAAACGAGGAGCTGACCGTCTCGCAGGAAGAACTCCTGCAGAACATGGACGAGCTGGCCCGGGGCGAGCAGGCCCTCCGGGCGAGCGAGGAGCGGTACCGCTCGCTCTTTTTGGCCATGACCGAAGGCTTCTCCCTCGACGAGGTCATCTTTGACGATGCGGGTAAGCCCGTGAACGTCCGGTACCTCGCCGTCAACCCGGCGTTCGAGCGCCAGCGGGGACTTCCGGCAGATAAGATGGTCGGCAGGACTGCAACCGAACTCTTCCCCGGCGTAGAGCCGGTCTGGTTCGAGCGGTACGGCGAGGTCGTCCGCACGGGATCGCCCGCCCGGTTCGAGGAGAAGTTCGGCCCGCTTGACCGGTGGTTCGATGTCAGTGCCTACCGGACCGGGCAAAACCAGCTCGCAGCGGTCTTCACCGACATCACGGAACGGCGGAAGGCGGAGGAGAGGCAGCACCTGATGCAGGAGATCCTCCGGGTCCTCAATGCGGGCGGCGAGCTGCACGGGACTATCCGGGAGATCCTCCGGTACATCCGGGACGCGACCGGCTTTGACGCGGTCGGCCTCCGGCTCCGGAAGGGGGAGGAGTTCCCGTACTTCGAGCAGAACGGTTTTCCGGAAGCGTTCCTTAAGGAGGAGGACTTCCTCTGCGCCCGGCACGGGGACGGCTCCATCACCCGGAACGCCGACGGGAGCGCCGTGCTCGAGTGCACCTGCGGCCTCATCCTCTCGGGAAGGACGGACCCGTCCCTGCCGTGCTTCACGGGGAACAGGAGCTTTGCGACCTGCACGCCGCCCGGGTAGATCCGGCTCGCGCAGGGCGGG
>DASPUR010000058.1:0-2220 GCA_035622795.1 Methanoregula sp.
ATGGTCGGGATCATCCCCGAACAGGAGACCCCGCCGAGTTTCCTTACCTCCATGGAATACCTTGCCTTTGTCGGCGCGGTACGGAAGATCCCCGATCTTGAGACAAAGGCGGACTGGTGGTTCGATTTCCTCGATTTCGCCGATAAGAAAAACGTCCTCTGCAAAGACCTCTCCCGGGGGACCCGGCAGAAGCTGATGTTCACGCAGGCGTTCATCCACGAGCCGGAGCTGGCGCTCATCGACGAGCCGCTCATCAACTTCGACCCGATCATGCAGGACCTGGTCAAGGAATACCTCGCGGGTTATGTCAGGACGGGCAGGACGATCTTCATCTCGACCCATATCCTCGAAGTCGCCGAGGAGATCTGCTCGGGGTTTGCGATCCTCCACAAGGGAAAACTCCTGCACACGGGGACCGTTGCCGAACTCAAAGGCCGGGGCGAGCACCTTCCCGCCTTCTTCCTCTCGCTCGTCCGGAAGGAACGCCATGCTTGAACTCTTCCGGAATATGGTAAAGGAGGAGTGGCGCGTCCATTCCACTATGTTCGGCAGCCTCTCGTTTGCCCTCTTCCCGGTCATGATCTTCGGGATCGCCTTCATGGGCGCGTTCCTCCTGCCCCTGATGCGGGGCACGCTTCCTGCCGGGAACCTCACGCTCATCGTCCACGCGAACTACCTGATGCTCGGGATCATGGTCGGCGGGTTCGGGCTCCTTGGGAACGAGGTGATGAACCGCAGGTTCGGCCAGGCGAGCTTCCTCACCTACTCCGCCCGGTCCCTCCCGCTTTCCGACCGGTTCATCTTCACCAACTTCGTCGTCAAGGACACCGTGTACTACTTTTTCCTCTGGGTCCTCCCCTTCGGCTTCGGGTACGTCCTCGCCTCGCCGTTCACCGGTATCCCGCTCGCGTCCGCGCTCCTGCTCCTCCTCACCCTGACGCTCTCGTTCCTCTTCGGGCTCTGCACCGTCTTCCTCCTCTCGAGCGTGTACGCCCGGTCGAAACCCGCGCTCTGGGCCCTGCTCCTGGGCCTGGTCGCCGGGTGGGGCGGCCTCGCGTACGTGACCGGGATGAACCCGGCGCTCCTCTTCCCGCCCCTCCTCCTCTACCACGCGTTCTCGTGGGCAAACCTTGCCGCTTCCTGCGCCGTGCTCGCGGTTCTCTTCGCGGCCGCGATCCTCCTCTTCAACCCGGAATCCGTGGGCTCGGAGAAAGTATACAACAATTCATTCACACCCCTGATGAAGAGGCTCTCGTTCCTCCCTGACCCCCCGCTGGCCGCCAAGGACGCAATCGATCTCTACCGGAGCGGGAGCGTGGTCGGCCAGACCATCTTCTCGTTCCTGGTCCCGCTCGGCGTCATCTGGTTCTTCCTCTCCCTCCTCGGCCCGTTCTTCCCGGCCCACGGCCTCCTCTTTACGTTCGCCATCGTCTCCGGGGTCATCGCCTCTACGATGTACACCTGGGTCACGATGTTCGACACCTTCGGGCCCTATGCCTGCCTGCCGGTTGCAGTAAGCCGGCTCATCGCCGGCAAACTGACCACGTTCTCCCTCCTCCAGATCGTCCCCGCCGTATTTATTGCGGCAGTCGCCATCCTCTCCGGTGAGACCCTGTACGTCCTCCCGGCAGTCGTGCTCTGCGTCTCCGTCTCGTTCTACGCAGTCGGCGTCATGGCCTGGCTTACCGGGCTCTCGCCGAGCGTGATGGTGTACGACGTGAAGGTGATGGCGATCTACCTCGTCTTCGTGGGGATTGCGCTCACCATCTTCTCCGGCATCGCATTCGCAAACCCTCCGCTCGTCCTCGCGTCCGTACTGCTCCTCGTCCCCGCGTGGATCTTTGTCAGGAAAGCGTTCGTGAAGTGGGACGCCGTGGACCCGGCAGGGTTCTGACTTTTTTCCTGAGGGGTGGTCAGGAACCATCTTTTTTTAAAAAACCGGGGGAATCCGGTCACCCTGAAACGGAAACTTTTCGGGCACTTCCGCTGACGTGAAACAGGTTGCCAAAAAACTCCGCCGGTTACTTCCCTTTCATCAGCTCTTTTCCCGCGCTCCACGCGTATCCCACGTTCTCCCCGAGCGCCCAGTAACGGTTGTCCGGTATCGTCAGGAGAAGCGGATTGATCTTCTTCGGGTCCGGTTTCCGGCCGGTGAGACAGCACTCATCGACATGTGCAGCCGTGATCTCGGCGATAATGCAGGAATGGGAATTGAAGTCG
>DASPUR010000059.1:0-6041 GCA_035622795.1 Methanoregula sp.
AATCTTCTGCCCCGGTGACAAATCGATGGTGAGTGCCGGGACGAGTTCGCCCTCTGAGTGGTACGAGTAACCGGCATAGGTTTCGGCCGGTGAACTTGTTTGCAACAGTTTTGGTCTTTCCATGAATTTTCCCCGAAGGTACATCTTTTCCCGGGCGCTTAAATAACCCATCTGCTATAATTCCTGCGGAAAAGGTGCAGGACCGGTTACGGGGAAGTTTTCACCGGGCATACCGGTCTTCGAATCTCGAAGAATCCTGACGGGTTCTTCTCGTCCTCGAGGTCTGATAACCTCTCGGACAAAAAAATTTACTGGAAGAAGGAAGGCCGGTCGGTCTCCATACCGGGGACAGTCCCGATATTCCGGGAAGGATAGTACTGGAAAGAGCTGACCATGTTCTCGTACGTTGCCTGGTTCAGCGTGCCGCCCGGTGTAAGAGTGTAGATGAGCGTGGGGAGATATCCGTTCTCGTTTGCAGAACCCTTGTTGCCGACGAAGATGACGGTCCTGCCCGGTGTCCCGGAGTAGGGGTCGCTCGCCACGTCGAACCGGGTATAGGTGATCCCGTGGTACGTGACCGTGGATTCATTGGATACTGCACCGGAATCGCGTATTTTGTTCCGGATATTCTGGTCTACGCTGTAAGACGAGGAGTAGGAGAAGATGGTAAGCGAGTCGGCGAGCTCCAGGTAGTTGCCGCTGTTGTCGTCGACCGTGTTGTTGGCCCCGCTGGCTGCAACGTTATAGACCGTCGTCTTATAGATGATGCTGTAGTCCGAGGTGGTGGCCCGTATGGTAGTCCCGGAATAACCGGCAGGGGCCGATATCGTGAAGAGCAGGGGCGTGTCCCGGATTACCACCGGAAGCGGAAGGGGAGGTGCGACCGTGGTTGGAACGGGAGTCGGGGTTGTCGGGGCCGGGGTTGCAACCGTGGTCGGCACTGGTGTCGCGGTAGTCGGGGCCGGGGTCACCGGCGTCTGGGCGGGCTGGCTGCAGCCGGCTGCTGAGAGGAGGATCGCGAGCACACAGGCGAGCATAACAAACAACGGGAGTTTCATGCGCTCTGGTATACGCACGAGCTGATAAAAACTTCGGGGTGGCTGTGGCTCGCGGGCGAGCTGGTGAAGCGGCAAAGGCTGCCCGATGGAGAAAACCAGAAGAACGGGCCTGAAGGGATTTGAACCCTTGACCTGCGGATTAAGAGTCCGCCGCTATGCCGAACTAAGCTACAGACCCAGAGCCTGTTGACCTGATAATGTGGTCGATAATTGCGAATAAAGGTTTGTATAGGTGAGGGCCACCAGGCCCGGACACCGTCAAGCGCCACCACCGTCTTCCTCTGCACAATCCCTTAATACGTCAGCAGGAGACATCTTTTACGAACATGCCCGAACAACCGCTGTTTGAGCAGCCGGGACCGGTGAAGTACTGCATCTTCGGGTGCGGGACGAACGGGTACAACATCATCCTCGAGCTCGCGAAGGAAAACGAGCGTGCGATCATCGTGGACCGGGACGAGTCCCGGGTCCGCCACCTCCGCGACCAGAAATACGACGCGTACCAGCGCGACATCACCTCCCCCGATCTTCTTTTCGGCCTTCCCGCGTTCGAGATAGCGTTTGTCATGACCGGCGACCCCGAGGCAAACCTCGCCGCGGTCACGACCATCCGGAAGCGGTATCCCGAGGCGGAAGTGGTTGCCCGGGCGATCGACCCCGTGAACGGCCAGAAGCTCACCGCGGCGGGCGCCGAGTATGTCCTCTACCCGCAGGAAGTCGTGGCCCGGGCAGCGATCCTCCAGATCCGCAAGCAGCACGCCACCCGGATCGCCCAGCGCCTCTTTGACCTGCTCGCGGGCTGGGACGGGACGCTCGGGATCATCACCCACAAGAACCCTGACCCCGATGCGATCTCGTCTGCGGTTGCCCTTGCCGAGATCGCGAAGCACGCGAACGGGAACCTCGCAACCCGGATCTTCTACGAGGGCAACATCGGGCACCAGGAGAACCGCACGTTCGTCAACCTTCTCGATATCAAGATGGAGCACCTGACCCCCGACGCCCTCCAGAAGTGCACGTACCTCGCGCTCGTGGACTGTTCGGGACCGGGCGCCAACAACGATGTCCCGCCCCAGACGAAGATCAACATCACCATCGACCACCACCAGGACGGGAAGCACCTGGCGACCCAGAGCACGTTCGTCGACATCCGGCCCGGGGTCGGGGCCACCGCGAGCATCCTCACCCAGTATCTCCAGGAGCTCGATGTACCGGTCGAAAAACGGGTCGCGACCGCCCTCCTCTACGGCATCCGGACCGACACCAAGGAGTTCAAGCGGAACGTCACCCCGCAGGACCTCAATTACGCGGGCTTCCTCCTCCCGCTCACGGATGCCGATCTTCTCGACAAAATCATGTCGCCCTCGATGTCGCAGGAGACCCTCGACGTTATCGGCAAGGCGATCACCGAACGGAAGATCCAGAGCGGGTACCTCTTCTCCAATGTCGGGTACGTGATGAACCGCGACGCCCTTCCCCAGGCTGCCGATCTCCTCATCACCCTCGAAGGCGTCAACACGGCGCTCGTGTACGGCATCACCGACAATGCGATCGTCATCTCCGCCAGGAACCGCGACATCCGGCTCCATATAGGAAACGCCCTCTCCGAGGCGTTCGGCGATATGGGAGATGCCGGAGGCCACCCGAATATGGCCGCGGCGACGCTCCCCCTCCATTATTTCGGGAAGGCCCAGAATAAGGCAGAGCTCCTCAACGTCGTCATCGAGCCCGTGCTCCAGAAGTTCAAGAACCTCGTCGGCCTCGAGAACGAGGGAAGGAAGAATGGAGTTCCGTAACTGGGAGCCGCACTACCGGGAGATCCTCGCTTACTTCGGGTTCGCCCGGGCAGCCGACGAAGAAGCGGCCCGTCTCCTCGCCTCGCTCATGGTCCGGGACGACATAGGGATCCTCACCGGCCTCACCGAGGGTAACGAGGTCACGGTCTGCGGGAATGCCCCCGGGCTCAGGGACGAACTCGGGGCGGTCCGGGGAGTTGTCTATGCCGCGGACGCTGCCGCGGAAGTCCTTGATGTACACGGCATCCGCCCGCACGCGATCTTCACCGACCTCGATGGCGCAACCGACCGGTTCATCGCCATGAATGCACGGGGGACTGTCGTTGTCATCCACGCACACGGCGACAACATCCCGCTCCTCCGGTACTGGGTCCCGCGTTTTCCCGGGCCGGTCGTCGCGACCACCCAGGCAGCCCCCCTCGCGCACGTCTACAACTTCGGCGGGTTCACCGACGGAGACCGTGCGGTCTTTGCCGCTGACGAGCTCGGGGCCTCTTCGGTAGCCCTTGTCGGTTTTGATCTCGATGACAAAAACGTGGACCCGATGAAGCGCGGAAAACTCATGTGGGCGCGAAAACTCCTCGCCCTGATCGGACATGACGCCTGATCGATCTGCAATTATTCTCGACGGCTACGTGGACGAGCCGGCCTGTCTCGGTGTCCCGCCGTACATCTCCCCGTACATACGCACGGTCGCCGGCGCCCTGGCCGGGAACGGTTACACAGTACGCTATGTCACGATCGACCAGCTCCGCAAAAACCCCGGTACGGTCGCTGGGCTGAACCGCTCCTCCCTGCTGGTTATGATCGCGGGGGTCACGGTGCCAGGAAAATACCTCGGCGGGACGCCCGCAACACTCACCGAGATCCAGCAGATCGGGCACTCCTTCCGCGGGAAAAAACTGGTCGGCGGCCCGATCGGGTTCGGGTTCGCGGCGGAGGGCGGGCAGAAGGCGATCAGGCAGGTCATTGCCGGGTTCGATGCCCTCCTTGCGGGCGAGCCTGCGGTCGCGCTCGATAACTACCTCAACGGCGGGGAACCCGCGGGAACTACCGACTATTCGCGGACCGATCCGTGGAGCGTTGCCGGGAGCAGCGTCATCGGGCAGCACCCGGACTATCCGTACATCATGTGCGAGCTCGAGACCGCACGGGGCTGTTCCCACGGGGCCTTCGGCGGCTGCTCGTTCTGCACCGAGCCGTTTTACGGGGTGCCGAAGTACCGCAGCATCGAAGGGATCGCTTCCGAGGTCGCGGCCCTCCATTCCCACGGCGCCCGGTACTTCCGTGTCGGGAGGCAGCCGGACCTCCTCGCGTACGGTGCCGGGCCGGGCGAGTACCCGGCCCCGCGTCCGGATCTCCTCGAAAAACTCTTCTCCTCCATCCGTGTCTCTGCCCCGGGGCTCCGGACGCTGCACATCGACAACACGAACCCCGCGACCATTGCCCGGCACGAGGAAGAGAGCCGGGAAGCGCTCCGGGCAATCATCCGGCACCATACACCGGGCGATGTTGCTGCCTTCGGAATGGAGACTGCGGACCCCGCCGTGAACGCCGCAAACAACCTCAAGGCACAGCCGGAGGAAGTGCTCCGGGCGATCCGGATCGTCAACGAGGAGGGCGGGATGCGGACAGGCGGAATAGCGGAACTCCTTCCCGGCCTCAATTTCGTCTGCGGCCTTGCCGGGGAGACGGCTGCCACGTACGAGCTCAACGAGGCGTTCCTGCGCCGGGTCCTCGATGAAGGCCTCCTCGTCCGGAGGGTCAACATCCGGCAGGTGATGCCGTTTCCGGGGACGAAGGCGTACGCGGAGAACACACTCGGGAAAACCGACCGGCGGTTCCGGACCTTCAAGGAGCATGTCCGGGAGAAGTTCGATCTCCCGGTGCTCCGGCAGGTATTCCCCGCCGGGACTGTCCTGAAAGAGGTCCGGATCGAAGTCTCCGGCCCGCTCTCGTTCGGGCGGCAGATGGGGTCGTACCCGATCCTCGTCGGGGTCCCGGTGAACCTGCCGGAACGATCTGTTATCGACGCCGTGGTCGTTGACTGGGGGAGCAGGTCGGTCACGGCCCTCCCGGTGCCGGTCGAGATCAACTCGCTGCCGGCTTCCGCCCTCCGGTGGCTGCCCGGCGTGGGGAAGAAGAAGGTGGCAGCGGTGATCGCGAAACGGCCGTTTGCTGATCTCGCCGCGTACCGGAAAATTGCCGGAGACTCCGGGATAGATGGTCTGATGAAATTTTAAGACATCTTTAGGAATTATCCGGATTATTTTAGTGGAATATGGGAGGGTTTTGGACTATTTTCTCTCATACCTGGCGGAGTTCCGTGATCTTCAGGATATCCGTCCGGGTCACGATGCCGAGGATCTTCCCGTCCGCGACAATCGGGATCCTCCCGATGTTCCGGGCAGACATGATCTTCAGGGCGTCCATCACCGGTGCCGAGGGGGGGAGGACGACGACGTCCCGGGTCATGATGTCCCGGACCTGCATCGCCTCGCGGTCGATCGAAGAGGTCCGGTTGACATCGGCAAGGGTGATCATTCCGACGAGCGTGTCCCGCTCAACGACCGGGAACCCGAGGTGCTTGCTTGAGTACATCATGGTGATGACCTGGCTGACCGGCACGGTCGGTGCGACCGTGCTCACCGGGCTGCTCATCATGTCGCCGACGGTCACGTCCTGCAGGAGGAAACTGTACTTCACCGCGGTCGACTCCGTGCTCGCCCCGATGTAGATGAAGAGCGCTATCAGGAGCAGGAACGGGTTGAAGAAGACGATGCCGACTATCCCGAAGAGGATCGCAAACCCCCTCCCGACATCGGCTGCGATACGGGTGGCACGGTGGAGCGGCATCCTCTTTGCGAGGAACGCCCGGAGGACCCTGCCACCATCCATCGGGAACGCGGGAAGGAGGTTGAAGGCAAAGAGGATGATGTTGAGCACGCCGAGGTACCCGAAGACAAAGACAAAGGCTCCGGAGGTCGGGGGATCCGCAATCGCTGACGGGATCACGTAGACGATGGCCGATGCAACGAGCCCGACGAGGAGACTCGTGAGCGGTCCGACCAGTGCCATAGGGAGTTCGACCTTCGGGTCCGGGGTCCCCTCGTCCATGCTCGAGATCCCGCCGAAGAGCATCAGGGTGATGCTGTTGATCTTAATCCCGTTCCTCAGCGCAACGATA
>DASPUR010000060.1:0-3560 GCA_035622795.1 Methanoregula sp.
GAGCTGAGGCCTACGAGCGGCTGGGCGAACGGATCCCGGCCAGCCTCGGCCCCGGCGCGACGGTCTATATCAGGAGCTGGGGGATCTCCGGCGGGGATGCAGCCGTCCTCTGCCGGGACTTCACGCACGAGGGGAAGATACCGGAGCCGCTTCGGGTCGCACGTCTCTGCGCCCGCAGGGCCTCGTCCTTTTCAGACGGGCTGCCGGGAGACGAACGTGCGGGCTCCCCGGTCCGGTGACCGCCCGGGTCACCGGGCTTTCGCGAAAACAGGGGTGAGCGGCACGTTCAGGAAATTATCACCGGCGACGGGCCGCTCGTGCCCGGAGGTGAGCGAATAAATAGCAGGAAAAATGAGATTTTATGGTATCTGCATGAAGGAGTACCTGTACCCATGACACAAGACCCGAAGATGGCCCGGTGGGTGTGCCTGGAATGCCACTATATCTACGATCCCGCGAAAGGGGACCCGAAGAACGGTATCCCGCCCGGTACTCCCTGGGAGAAGGTCCCCGACTCGTGGCGGTGCCCCGAGTGCAAGGTGCTCAAGGCCAAGAAGGGCCTCTTCAGGTGTCTGGGTGAGTAAACTCGCCTATCCACCAGTCTGGTTCTGACCGCGGGTCGGTACGGGGCCAGGAGTCCCGGGAAAGGATGCGGCCCGTTGACTTCTCGTAAAATTCTATGGTTACCCGGTCTCCCGGGTGGATAAGGTTATTGTTGTAGTCGATATACACCGGCTGGCCGGAATACCATTTTGCGAGCGGGGATCGCCGGTTTCCGTCCGTCCCGAGACCCCCTATGCCCCGGATGCCATCGTGCACGGTATGACACGTCTCGTCCGCGTTCATGGTCGAGATCGTGGCCGGTACCGGGACATCGTTCACGAACGTCTTTGCACAAAGGTTCCAGTTGACGTAGTCCTCCGGGCCGTTGTTGATCAGGGTCACCCACCCCTCGTTGTTCAGGCGTCCCTGGTCGTCAACGTGCCGGATCGTCGTTATCTGCAAATTGTCCGGCACACGGGCATCGCCAAATGCCGGCAGCGTAAAGAGCTGCGTGAGTATCAGTGCAGCGAGGATGATCGCGATGACGATCATCAGGAGGGTTCCGGTGAGGTTCGAGGTGGCGGCTTCAGCGCTGCGGGGGTTCAAGGGACGTATTTTATTTTTGTACCAACATAAGCATTTCGAAATGATTGCAACCGTATATCATACGAATTAGATGATTTTCAAATATTGTTGCACTCCGTATAATCAGGTCGTAAAAAAGATTTTCAGGGGTAAGGTTACACCGGCGGCTTCCCCGTCCGGGGGTCGATGAGGATCCGTACCGTTCCCATCGGCTTCCGGACGCTCGTGGAATAGACCGCGGTGCCGTTCTGGTAAATCCCGAGGGAGAGGGTGTCCCCCGAATTGTCCTGCTTCTGGATATCGGCCTGGACGAGGCCCGCGCTGTCCGGGATCGGGTAGGTATGGTTGCCGGACCCTGAGACCTCTTTGAGGTTGTCCGGGTTCCCGACATCGCCGTAATAGAACCGGGGATATTCCACGCGCACCCAGAGACCGGTCTGCGGCACCGGCTCCGCCGCAGGAATGGCTGTGGTGATGGTCGGGACGGGCTGCGTTACCTGAACAGGCGGAGGGGTCGCGTTCGCAGCGGGAGGCTGCGGCAGAAACGCTATACCGGCGAAAAGTACGATCGCAATAACGAGGATAGCGGCAGAAATGAGGGCGATCTTCCGTCCCGCCGGCCCGGGGGCCTGCGGCTGCGACCCTGCGTCCGGGGGTACCGGAACTTCCCGGTCTTTCTCCGGGCCTGACCCGGTCCCCGGGGCAGCCGGGAGGGGCCGGGCCTCATCAGCCTCTCTGGAGTCAGCTCCTGCCGCAATGCTCCCCCCGCCGGGGGCAGCTGGCGGGGATGGTGCGGGTTCAGGCGACGGGGCCGGGATTACCGGCCACTGGATCTCCCGGATGGGCACCGTGGCCTCCGGCTGCACGGGTTTTTCGTCTTCCGCCACGATGTGCGGGACCGGCCTTTCTTCGGAGACCGTCCTTGTTTCCGGAGGGACGAGAGGCCCGGTTTCACGGATGACCGGCCATTCCACCGGAGGGACGTACGGGGGGATTCCTGCCTCGGCTCCGGGATGACCCTTTTCGGAATGCAGGGGAGTATCCGGGCTGCCGGCGGGACTATCGATCGAGCTGTGTTCCGGCCCCGATCCTTTCTCTTCCGGTGCCTCCGGAAGATTTTCTTCCCCGTTTTCAGCCGCCCGGGATCCGGCTGAGTGCGGTTCTTCCCGCTGTTCCGCAACCGCGGGCCCGGCACCTTCCCTCTCTTCCTGAGGAACCGTGACCGGTGGCGACCCGGTCTCTTCGGGACCGCTCACGGGTTCCCGGCAAAGCTCTTCGGGGGTGGGAACCGCAGGCGCAGGACCCTCATCCGCTGTCAGATTCCGGACGGGTTCAGCTGCCGGAACGACCGGGGAACCCGCTCCTTCATACGCGCTGCCCTCCTCTGCCACGGTTTCCCGGTCGGGAGCCCGCGGCGCGGGGTACAGGATCTCCGGTGCGACCCACAGCCGGGCCGCCGGTACGGTTTCACCTTCCCCGTCTCCCTCCGAGAGGCCGCTGAGCACCTTCTCCTGCCGGGCATCGACCAGGCCCTGCATGAGCGTCCTGAGCCAGTCGTCCCGTTCCGGGCCCCGCCGCTCGTTTCCCTCCTGGGTGAAGACGAGATCGAGCGGGACGTGCGAGCCGGGGTTGCCCGGGTCGGGGATGGTCACCGTGATCACCGGTTCGCCGGTAGGGATCTTCCCCCCCTTCACCGAGAAGATCTCGGAGAGCGGGATCTCCTGCGGGGGGATGCGTTCCTGGTCGTTATCGAGGAGGATGAGCCGCCCGGTCGTCAGCATGATCTCGAACGGGATGAAGCTGACGCTGACCCGGCGCGCCATCCTGACCAGCGACTCCCCGGATTTCAGGTAAAGGTCGGTCATCTCCTCATCCTCCGGTCCTCCGGTAATTTTCGCGCTCGCCCCTGATATGCTTTTTAGGTGCTTTTCCCGCAACCCTTATTGAGATCCCTGCAGAACGGCTTAGTACATCATGGGCATCAGGGAGCGTTTTTTGAAGTTCCTGGAAAACCTGTCCGGGAAGAAGAAGTATCCCGTCCACGAGGACTGCTCGTTCTGCGGGGCCAGGACATACCTCCCGTTCCGGTGCCCCCACTGCCTGAAATACTTCTGCGGGAACCACCACCTCCCTTTTAACCACGACTGCGCGAAGATCCAGGAATGGAAGCAGAGGCCCCCCGCCCCCCGGCGTTGAAAAGGCCGGCTGGCCACCGGCAGCAGATTCCCGTAACCCGCCGGAAGTGTGCAGGCCGAACAGATGTGAAGAAACGTTCTTTAAAAAACCCGCCCGGGAAGCACCGGCCGGTGCCGGTGCCCTCCCGTACCACCGATACCTATAAAGCAATCCCCGGTGAGAAGGACGGGCATGGCACTCAAGGAGAAGATCATCGATGTCATCGGCGGGCCCCACCCTGCCGCGGTAGCAACCCT
>DASPUR010000061.1:0-3327 GCA_035622795.1 Methanoregula sp.
CCTGCATCGGGACAACGATCTCACCGGATGTCTCCCCCGCTCCAGCCGGCCGTATCTGCAACTGCCCGATGATCCCTGCCGGACCATTACCGCCGACAGCCGCAGCAACACCGGATGACGGGCTCTGCCACTGCCCGTGAGTAATCCGGAGAGATGATGAACGTCATCGGGATCATCGCGAGCCCGCATACGGAAGGCAACACCGCCTGGGTCGTGAACAGGATACTGGAAGGCGCGAAAGAACGTGGCGCAGAGACCCGGGCCTTTTATGCCGGCGAGCTCGATATCCAGCCGTGCCAGGGCTGTCTCTGCTGCCACACGGGGGATACGGACCGGGGCTGTGTCATCGATGATGACATGCAGGAACTGTATCGCGCGATCGGTCACGCCGATGCTATTGTCCTCGGTTCGCCGGTGTATATGGGGCAGATGAGCGCACAGGCGAAGATCATCCTCGACCGGTTGTTTGCGCAGATCTCCCCGCGGTTCTCACCGCATTACCAGGAAAAAACCATAAAACAGAAGCTGGTCCTGGTATTCACCCAGGGCAATCCCGATCCCGGCATGTTCCGGGTGTATTTCGAGTACACGAAGCACATGTTCCAGCTGCTGGAGTTCGATGTCGGCGAGGTCGTTGTGGTGGCCGGCATGCGGGATCGACCGGCGAAGGAGAGGAAGGATCTGGTCCCCGTCATGGAGGAGATCGGATCATCGCTGGTTCCGGAATAATTGCCGGACCAATGGGGATATTGTCAGCGACCAACCCGTTGGAGGCAATCCGCCATCAGGGGTGGAGATGGCCAGGACGATCACCCGGGCCCGAAGTCTCCGGTGCCGGTGGGACGGACGAGGCACTTTAGCGGCTGAGGGGGGCGGCGGGAGTGCGATTGATGAAGCGGTGCGATGGCGTGAGGGAGGAGTGCCGGTCGTTCCCTCGCCCGGTCACTTCATCTTCCGGAAGAGACAGGCCCCGGCAACGGTCGACGCAATGCAGAACCCGCCGATCACGGCAAGGCAGATGGCAGGGTGGATCTGCGACACGCCCGTCAGGCCGTACCGCATGCCTTCCACCCCGTAGGTGAGCGGGTCGAGGAGCGTGAGGGAAGCGGCCCACGACGGCAGCGTGCTGATGGGGAAGATCGCGCCCGACAGCCCGAAGATCGGGAGCATGATAAAGTTCATGATCAGCTGGAAGCCGGCCATGTCCTCCATGCGGGCAGCGATGGCAACGCCGAATGCCGTGAACCCGATGCCGATGAGCACCATGAACGCCAGGGTCACCACACCGCCGGCCAGTGAGGGGATCCGGAGGCCGGAGAGGAGCAGCGCCGGGATGAGGATGCAGCATCCCTGCAGGAACGCCTTCGTTGCACCGCCGGCAGTCTGCCCGGCCATGATCTCCAGGCGCGATACCGGGGCAGCCAGGGTCACTTTCAACATCCCGAACCTCCGGTCCCAGAGGATCTGGACGCCGGATCCCGTGGCACTGAACATGACGCTCATGGTCACTATCCCCGGGATGAGGAAGAGGAGGTAGTCGCCGCCCAGGCCCGGGATGCTCACGACGCCATTCAGGCCGCCCCCGAGGACGATCAGGACAAAAAACGGCATCAGGACGCTGCCGATGAGCCCGCTTTGCGAACGGAAGAACCGCTTCATGGACCGGAGCCAGATGGCGTACACGATATCCATGGTCAGGGCCCTCCCGCCGGACCGCACCAGGGACGCCCCTGCCCACGGGAGTGTTCTTTAGGAGAAGGTTTTTTTGCCGGACTCCCGTCGCTGACGAAAGGGAGCCGGAGGTGTTCAACAGCAATACCCGTTGCGTGCGCAGCGTGCACGATGATCACAAATCCAACAGTACCAGTGGCACATAAGGGAAACTATCGTTCCGTTGCAGAATATATCTGGCGATGAATGAAAAAAATACTGCACCCATTCGTTCAGCTGCCCCGGGCGATATCCGGATCCCGGATCGTATCCCGGGGGTTTGGCCGGTCACGGACAGACGTATGCCGCACCGGCCTGAGAGCAGACCAGGAAAGGGTGAGGGACGCCCGGTATCCTTACCGCCGTCCTCTCATGACTACACACCCACCCAAGTGCCAGGACCGCAGGCACGAATTCAAAACCCCCTTCGTTGAGCCTGCAGACGCGTTCATGGGTTCCGTTGCGACGGGCGCATCAGCGGCCCCGTTCCGGATCATCGCGGTCGAGTAGTCCTGCGTTTTGTTGGCCGCGATCGTAACGGGGGTTAAGAGATCCTCGTACCCGGGGAGTTGCAGGAGCACAAAACACGAATTTTTTTATAGCGTGATAAAAATAGAGTTATCTGGAAATATTACCGCGATTTATTCCTGCACACGTATCGGTGGTCTGATGGTTGAAATAAAAAGAATAGCCGGAAAAAAGGTTGTCGTCCTGATGGGAATTGTCATCGGCACCGCGTTCTTAGCCGTACTGTTCTTTCTGATTCTGTCTCCAGGTGTGAATCAGGTTACCCATAGCGAGGTTTCCCTCAACATACAAGACCCACCCATAAACCAGACCGATCTCGTCATGCCGCTTTTCCGGGTTACCAAAAACCCAAACGATTTTATCGAGTTCGAGAACTGGTCCGCTGACAGTCAATTTGCAGAAGCGCCTCCTGAGAAAGAATGCCCGGCAGATGCGGAAAAGGCACTGGAACCCTTCGGGGGAATGCCCCGGGATGCAGTTTTTGATTCCATCAAGGATGCCTCTAATGGCTGTATCGGGAACGATTACGGTGAAAAATGTTTCGTGACCTCCCGGATGATCGTGTACCGGCAAAAGCCCTACGGTATGACGATTCACGGGAAGGCAGGAGGAATGATGATTGAACTAACAGCCGGAGGTTTCCCCAGCCGCATTAGTAAACAATGGCTCACGCTGGAGGAGTCAGGGATTGACCATATCATCCCGGCATCGGAGGCAATGACCCGGCTCAGGCACGGGGAAGGGATTAACGTCCCGCCTGGCCCGCTTGACCTGACAATCCTATCCGTAGAGCCCGCGTATTATACTCCGGAAAATCTATCAAATGAATCCTACCTCGAACCGGTCTGGGCCTTTAACGCAAGGGACGAGATTCACCAGAATGCCCTGACACTCTATGTGCCTGCGGAAAAAATCCCCCCCTCAGTAGAACTCATTCCCGAATCCGGTCCGGGGATGTCCCCTAATTTTACTGAAACCGGGGGGACAATTCCGATTGCGGATGTCTCATCCGCATCGCATGTTTATGTTGGAACATCGGGCCCCGTCGGGGAGGATGCGGCCCGGGAATCAATCCGATTATTCACTGCC
>DASPUR010000062.1:0-6073 GCA_035622795.1 Methanoregula sp.
TCCTGCCTCTTCCGGACGTTTTCTACCAGCGCGGGCAGCCCTTTCTCGCCCATCTGCCAGAGCGTGAGCGATGCGCAGCTCCGGAGGACCGGGTTCGCATCGCCGAGCCTCCGGGTCAGGGGTTCAACCGCCGGCTCCCCGATCCGGCAGAGCGCGAGCGAGACAAAACCCCGCATCTCGGGATCTTCGGTCTCGAGCGCTCCGATGAGATCCCCGACAGCCGGCTCTCCCACGGACCCGAGGGCAGCCGCCGCGTACCGGCGGAAATCCTTGTCCCGGTGTTCTTTCATGGCGCCGATCAGGGGCCCGACTGCATCGGGGCCTATTTTTCCCAGGGCCACGGCCGCATACCAGCGGAGTTCGTTGTCCGTTGTCCCTGCGAGAAGTTCAATCAGCGGTACGACTGCGGGCTTCCCGAGAAGGCGGAGGGCCTCGACAGATTTGTGCCTTGCGTCGATCGAAGGATCGCTGAGCCCTTCCAGAAGCCGAAAAGCCTGTTCATCGCCCTTCGTACCATCACCGGCAGTTTTCTTTTTCGCCACGATCTCATCTTCTTCTGGTCTTATGTACCCCGGAGGGTTATTTTCTTTCCTGTATCTAACGGGACAACCCGCCGCTTTCCGGCATTCCCGGGTCCCTTCCGCGGTGTCGCGGACCTTTTCAGAGCCTCAAGAATCCCGGGATAAAAATGAGTGCAAAGAAACCTGCCATCAGGATCAGGCCGATGGGGATTCCGGTCCGTGCCCATTCCGGGCTGGTAATCCCGAGCCTCCCTGCCGCAATAATGTTCGGTATGTTGCCGGGGATGAGCATCCCGCCCGCGATCAGGAGACCCATAAGGGCACCTTTGATCTGGGCTGCGGAAAGTACCGGGCTGATCTCGGCCGCGGCGAGCGTCGCATTGTCGAGGACTGCTGAGGCGATGTTGATCCAGTACAAGCCTGCGGGTGGGATGGAGACGACATACGTCAGAATGAGCGGTTTGAACCCCTCCCCGAGGAAGATGAGTGCCATGATGAAGAGGTACACTTTCCCTGCCCGGACAACAACGTCCCGGATCGATTCCCGTTCCACAAGACACTCGAGAAGAAGGTTGTCGGCATGGTGTCGGGAAGCAAGGTAGTAACCGGCAAGACCGAGCATGATAACGGCAGGGATAATATAGACACCTACAAGTCCGACAAGAAAACCAAAACCCGCATTATAGGGCGGACCGGCGAGTTTTGAGATGGCGATGGTCGTGAGGGGCTCTCCCAGCGGGGTCAGCCCGGCGCCGAGGCCGATAGAGAAGCAGGAGACGACCGTGATATCGATTTTCATTTGTCGGCCAAGGGGAAGCGCGTTGACGATCTCCACGAGGACGATCGCTGCGAGAATAGCCGAGATGATGCTTGCGACAAGCCCGAGAATAACGATAAGCCCCGGGACAATAAATCTGACGGGCACCCGCCCGGCAAATCCCGCCACCGCTCCCTGGACCCGGTGATAGAAGAACCACAGAAGTATGCCCGCTAGGAGGACGATTTGGACGATGCCGATCGGAACGCCGAAGAGGTTCGTGATGTTCAGCGGGGATGTGAGCGCCTCGATGACGATCGCCGCGCTCCAGCCGGTGTGTTCTCCCGGGATACCCGCGAACCCGGCGATAGTGAGCGCCGCAACACCGCACGCGAAGAGGAAGAGCTCCAGGTTATGTTCGATGCTTTTCACCCTGAATGGAAGGGCAAGCACGAGCCCGAAAATAACCACGAGCGCAAGGGTAACGAGAAGATCCATTTAGTTTCCGCTACGTCTGTTTAGACGGGCAGGGGAATAAGGGGATCGTTTTAGGGAGCTTGCGTCCTTTTCCAGATCTCTCTAGCCGGATCCCCTACTCGTAGCAACCCGCACGCACTCCTCGATCGTCCCCATCCGGGCCACCGCCCCGCACATATCCGGGACGTACGCAAGGGCCTTGCCGCTGTTCACCATGATCGCGGAGTACTGCTCCATGACCGGTGAGACGACCATGCAGGTATCGGCGAATACCCGGGCGCCGCTCTTCTCGATCCGATCGACGGTCTTCTGGTTCCGGTCAATGACGCCCTGTGCGGCGAACACGTAGAACGGCATGGTCACGATCTTGCCGGCGAGGAGGCGCGAGAGCTCCTCGAGCTCCGCGGGAGAGCAGTGCGGGCAGCCGACTGCCACCGCGTCGACCGGGACGTCCGTGAACAGCGCTTCAAGCTCTGCCGCCTCGATTGCAATCATCTCGAGGCTGGCGGGGAGCGCTGCAGGGTCCCTTGCCTCAGGGGTTACGCCTTCGACATGGTACAGGGCAACCGCACCCGTTGCTGCCATCGCTGCCCCGAGTGCCTTGAGCTGGTCCGTGTCGGGACGGATGCCGCGGAAGAACGGGACCCGGTTTCCTACGAGTTTGCCGGCATGATACCCGAGCGCCCCATACTCAGCCATCCCCATTTTCCTGTTCGGCATTGCGACATCGATGACGATGGAGGGTTTCCTGTTTGCTGCAAGATGGAAGCCATAGCAGGGGGTCTTGCCGATGAGTGCAGCTGCAAGTGCCCCCGGGCCGCCCTCCCGGTTCGTCCTCGCGCCGATGACCGAGTTGGCGTAGCTGACCGCCGAAGATTCGGACCAGGCGAGGTGATCGCCAAATCCGGTCTGGTACAGGTAATACGGCGTACAGGTGCACTCGAGCGTCACACCAAGCCGTTCGTACGCGGCCACGACCTCCTCCTGCTTTCCCGCAAAGACCGGGTCAACGCCCATCTCCTCCCACCGGCCGCGGGGCATGCCGATCGGGTTCAGGATCGCAGGTACGACAGCTTTTGCGTCGAGGCTCCTGAGCCATTCGAGGCCGTATTCGCCGATAGTCTTGTAGGAGGCACCACTGACCTGAGCGCTCCGGATCGGTACGAGCCGTTCTGCCCCGAAGACCTTCCCGAGGGCGACGAGAAGTTCGAGCATCTGCTGCCGTGTCGGGCCCTCCTCGCCGGCAAGGATCCGTTCATCGTCGCGCGCGAGCTCCACGGTCTCACCACGTTGCGCGGCGGAAATCTTCCTCGCGCCCGAGGACCATCGTCGCGTCGACGCCGACTTTTACGTTCGTCCCGTCCTCGAGCTGGCAGGGATCGAGCGACGAGCCCCGCACGCCGGTGATCACCATGACGTCGCGGTCACCGCTTACCCGTGTCGCGATGGCGTACTCCACCTCCTCGGGAACGGACGGGTCGATGTCCTCGTCCACCACCACGACATGCTTGAGGGAGGTGTGGGCAGCGAACGCCGCCATGATCGCGTTCTTTGCATCCCCCTGCGTGCTCTTTTTGATCTGGATGACGGCGTGGAGATACCCGCACCCGCCCTTCGTGAGGACCACGTCCCGGACCTCGGTCACGCCGGCAACGGCCTTGTAGATCCTCGGCTCGTACGGGGCCCCCATCAGCATCTTGTGCTCATCACCACCGGGAAGGATGCCGTGGTAGATGAAATCCGGCTTCGTGTACATGCCGGTAAATTCGATGATGTGCTGCATGCGGACCGGATCGTAGGTACCGGTGATATCAACGAACGGCCCCTCCTCGGTCAGCTCCGCAGTGATGAAGCCCTCCAGCACGATCTCCGCGTCGGGCACCAGCACCCCGTTGCTGCACCTCTTCACCTTCAGGGTCCCGCCCATCAGCTCAGCGGCGAACGGAAGTTCCATCCCGATGGGCACCCGGGTGCAGCTCGCGAACGTGACCGCCGGGTGCGTCCCGATGGTCACCGCGACGGGGAGTTTTTCGCCCTTCGACAGGGCTTTTTTCAGCATGACATGGGTGTGCCTGCCCTCGACCAGCCGTGCTGCCACGCGGTGGTTGTCCAGTACCAGCATCCGGTGGATGGACGCGTTCTCGATACCATCCCAGCGCGAGAAGACGATCGCAGAGGTGAGGTATTTCCCGGCATCCTTCGGGAAGTGGTGCATGATCGGGATCTTCGACAGATCCGGTTTTTTCATCGGGAGGGTCCCCTCTTCGATGATTTTCCCGTCGAACTTAGCATCCGCAAGCGTCTTCACCATGACGTTTTCGTCAATGCCCAGCGCGAGCGAGAGGGCGGTCCGGCTTGCGGTAAGATTCATCACGGCTCTCCTGCCGCCAATCGTATGGAAGAAGAGGAGGTTGTCGGTGCCCGAGGCCATCTTCGGGGCCTCCATATCCGCCGATACCTCTTCCCTGACCTCGGTGACCCGTCCCCGCTCCCGCATCTTCTCGATAAATTCACGCATCGTACCCGCTCCAGCGCTTTGCAAGCGAGTGTTCGACGCGGAGGTGATCGAGGACCCGTGCGACGACCATGTCCACCAGATCGTCGATGGTTTTCGGCCGGTGATAGAACGCCGGGCAGGCCGGCATGATTGTCGCGCCGGCCTCCTGGGCAGCGAGCATATTCTTCAGGTGCACCCTCGAGAGGGGCATCTCCCGGGTCACCAGGAGGCAATTTCGCTTTTCCTTCAGGCAGACATCGGCCGTCCGGGTGATGAGGTTATCGGCGTACCCGTGGGCGATGGCCGCAAGGGTCTTGGCACTGCAGGGGATCACAACAATCCCGTCGAACCGGTGCGACCCGCTCGCGATCGGTGCCCCGATCTTCCTGATATCGTGATAGGTTGCATCGAACCCGTCGAGGGATACACCCTCGTACGCCGCTATCTCGCGCGCAACGTCGGAAATGATCAGGTGGATATCCGCATCCCTGCAGAGAACCTCAAGCAGCCTGCGGGCATAACACGCACCGCTTGCTCCCGTTACCCCAATAACAAACTCTTTTTTCATCGCTGCCTCCCACTGACCCGGTAGTATACCAATGTCGGGCGGGAGACAAAAAAGAGTTTATGCCGTTTTTAAGGTGAAGTGGCCTTTTTTGCGGATCACTTCGATTTGGGCGGGGCGAAAAACCGGAACCGTACCTGCGACTCCTCGACCCTCCGGGCGTGGGAAGGGTTGAGGTCCCTGCGGGCCTCGATCACGAGGGTATTGAGAATATTGTGGAGTCTGAGTGTATCGAAGTCCTTGTCTTTGTGCTCGTTTAAGAAATCGAGGAGGTCGTTGACGCTCCTGAGTACACCCGAACTGCCGATGAGGTTCAGCCGGTTGAGCGTGAGGGCAAGGTTCTTCTTGGCGATATCCATCTTGTATTCGTCGCCGGCAGCAAGGTTCAGCTCGGTGATCGCGTTCAGCATGTCCGAATACGCACGCAGTTTATGCGTGCTCTCGTGCATCCGCCGCTCTGCGCCCCGCAGCTTCAGGAAAACTACCGCGATGATGAGCGCTATGGCAACGAGGCCGCCCATCCAGACGATCCAGTCTTCGATCATACCTCTCTCCCGTTACGGGTATCGCTTGGCCGCGGTGACGACAACCTTGACAAAGTTGCCTTTCATCTGGAACTGGAACGGTCCGGTCGCGTACCGGGGGATCTTCTGGTCGGTCTCGTTCGAAAATGTCCTGCCGAACCCGTAGTGGTCTGTCTGGTTCGTGTTACTGTCGATGACATCGAGCGTGAACCAGCACAGACTTGCGTTGTCGTTCAGGGTCGTTATGTTGAAATCGATACCCCATGATGGATCGTCCACGTAAAACTGCTCCGAATAGACGTCGCTCCCGTTGGAGAACGAATACGATCTCTGGAGGTAATGATCCCCGAGGCTGAACGAGGGCTGGGGCACGGTTGTCGGCGCCGTGCTCACCGGAGGCGTAGTCGGAGCCATGGTGGCGGGCGGAGGCGCTTCCGTATTTGCGCACCCTGCGAATAGTATTAGGGCACTGAGAAATACGATGATTACCGATACAAAGCCTTTCTTCATGCCGGAGTGGTTAGGGGACGCTGATATATTACCTTTTATACATGCCCGCCGGGGGGCTTTCGCGACCTCCCCCGGCCTTCACGGAATAGTATCCTTCAGACTCGGCCTGTGGGAAGTGTGCGGGAGCGCGTAATTTCAGAACAACGTATCCTGTCGGGTCGGTTTCCGGATCTGCAGGATGTCACATGCCGCCTCGACGACCTCCTCCCGGTGTTCCGGAGG
>DASPUR010000063.1:0-7841 GCA_035622795.1 Methanoregula sp.
GGGGGCGCTTGCGATTCCCCGGTATTACCGGGATTTGCGTGAATACCGGTAATACAACATCATCGCGACCGGGGCGCAACTGCGGCGGCCTCATGTACCCGAAGAATTGTGAGAAGGTAAGTGCGTAGCGCGAAACCCGGCGAGGCGTTTCGCGCGTGAGGCATCGTCATGGTATTGTGCTTACGATAAAGGAATGTAAAATTTTCCCGGAATTAAAAAAACCGGAAGTGAGTACATCGGAAATGAAACGGCATTCCCGCAAAAGACAGATGAAGGAATACCGCGATTCTCATAAAATGGAAAAACTCTAGGACCGGACCCCGTAGATCCTCTTAACCCGGTGGGCTACTGTCTTCCAGCCCTCCTTCCGCATCAGCGGGCCGTCGCGGAGCTTGAGGTGGGTGACCTGGAAGCGTCTGCCGGAGACGACGTACTTCTCACCCACCACAAACGGCTGCTCGCCATCGCATTCCATGTACACCGGGATGGTCTTCCACTCGTCATGGATCGATATCTTGACCACCACCTGTTCGATCGCCCGGGTCCAGAGCGTGGTAATCTCCCCGGCTTTTGCCCGGTTGAGGCGCTTCTCTCCGCTCTCGATGGAGGTGACCTCGACCCCGAAGGCCTCGTCGCCGCATTCCGCGACGAGGTGGTCGCCGACACTGCATTCGTCGTCCTCGCCCAGCTCTATCGTCCCGACGATGGATTTTCCCTCTTTCGAGACGATCGCCTTGATACTCCGGGACTCCGGTTCCCGCTCCCGCGGGACGCGCTGGTGGTGACCGCAGACCGTGCACTTCACGAGCACGTCGCGGGACTCGCTGACGATCTCGTGCTCGGTCTCTTCGCTGCACTCAGGGCAGTGGACGGTGATAAACATTGAATAGGAATGGAGATCCTCACATGATAAAGCATGAGATACGGCATGGAAGCGACCGCGATCATCCGGTGCCGGGGGCACCCGCTCGTCCTCGGCACGCACCCGACCACGTTCGAGGTGACCGCAGAAGAGCACCTGACCGCCGCCGGCAACTGCATCCTTGCCACCGGGGCGGACACGGGGTGTGCGGGGCTGCCGGAGTCCTTTAAGAAAGTACTCTGCAATGATGACGCGGTGCTCGTAACTACGCTCTCCTGCGGGGGCATTGACGTTACGGTCCGGTCCCGGGGGTCGTCCGCGTTCACGCTCGATCACCCGACCGACATGGTCTGGAGGAAGAGTACGTTTGTCTGCGGGCGGACGATCGGGATACTCTCCGATCGCGTAGCAGCGACCCTGCCACGCGGGCTCATCGCGGAGCTTGCCGCGGGAAAAGAGATGCGGGTGACGCTCCTCGCTACCCGTCCCGGCTGAGGGCCGAGATCTTCACCTCGGCCTCCGCAAGCAGGCACTCGCACTCCTTCACGAGTGCGGCCCCCCGCTCGTACAGCCTGATGCTCTCGTCGAGGCCGGTCGTCCCGTCCTCGATCTTCCCGATGATCTTTTTGAGATCCTCCACCTTCGTCTCGTACGTATCAGTCATGTTCCACACGCTCCACCCGGACATCGCTCCTGCCGTCGGCAAACCGGATCCGCAGCCGGTCATCCCTCCGGACCGTGCGGGCGCTCCGGACGACCTCCCCCTCTTTCTCGGCGACACAGTATCCCCGGGACAGGACGGCAAGAGGGCTTCCCGCTTCCAGGGAGCTTTTGAGCCCGGCAAGGACGAGCCGTTCCCGCTCCAGCCGGGTAGAGAAGGCCCGGGCGAGCCGGTCCGAGAGATCGGCGGTTGCCTGCCGCCGTTCATCGAGCCTCCGGGCGAACCGCTGCGGCCGGAGCCGGTCGCGGAGATCGGCGATCTCTTCCATGGCCCGGACGATCCGAGCCTGCAGCGCAGCACGCAGTTCAACCCGCAACTCGTCCAGGCGGACGGCGAGCACCTTCCGGTCGGGCACTGCCAGTTCAGCGGCTGCCGAAGGGGTCGGAGCCCTCACGTCGGCAGCGAGGTCGGCGAGGGTCACGTCCGTCTCGTGGCCCACCGCGCTCACGACCGGGACCGGGCATCCGGCAATCGCGGTGACGACGTCGGGGTTATTGAAGGGGAAGAGGTCCTCGAAGCTCCCGCCCCCGCGGGCAACGATGACGATGTCCACCATCCCCGCGACCCTCCCGATCGCCCGGGCGATCTCCCGGTGGGCGTTTTCCCCCTGGACCGCGGTCGGCGAGACGATGATCTCCACCGGGAACCGCCGGCCGATCACGGTCGTGATATCGTGGATGACCGCCCCGGTCTCCGAAGTGACCACCCCGATCTTCCGGGGGAACGGCGGCAGCGGGCGCTTCCGCTCAGCCGCGAAGACCCCCTGCACAGCGAGTTCTCTCCTCCACCGTTCTACCAGCAGGTACTTCTCCCCAACCCCTGCCTGCTGCATCTGCCGCACCTGCAGCTGGTACGAGCCGTGCGGGGCATACAGCCGGACGGTGCCGGTGACGATGACTTCCATCCCCTCGGCCGGTGAAAACGGGAGGTGGCCGGCATCCGAACGCCACATCACGCATTTGATCACCGCGGCGGTGCTCCCTTCCCCTTTTTCGGAGAGGGAGAAGTAGCGGTGCCCGCGGGCGTGGTGCGTGTAGTTGGTCACCTCCCCCCGGACCCGGATGTCCTGCAGGGACGGCGTGTCCAGCAGTTCCTCGATCATCCGCGAGAGTTCGGATACCCGGAGGGGGCCTGCAGCCTGTTCGCAGGGCGGTTCCGGCCGGTTGAACCAGTCCATCAACATCTATTAGCGCTGAAGGCAAATATGAAGTAGTACTACCATGGTTGCCTTCTCTGTCGCGAGCATGTTCTTCCACGAGTACAGCTGCCCGGAGATCTTCGGGTTCATAGCCCGGACCGGCCTCGATGCAGTGGAGTTCTGGCCGGAGACGCCCGATTTCTGGCTCCGCGGCCAGCCGGTGGAGGAGATAGCAGCAATCCGGCGCTCCCATCCGGGCATCGGCACCCTGACCGTCCACGCGCCTATCCTCGACCTGAACCCCTGCTCCATCAACCCGGCCGTTGCACAGATCTCTGTCGACCACGCGGTCCGGTCCGTGGCGGTCGCGGAACAGCTCGGCGCCGGCCTCGTCACCGTGCACCCGGGCCGGAGGACGGCAAAACGCCCCCCGAGCCCGGCCGACGCGGAGCGGTTCGCCCGCTACCTCTCCTGCCTCCGCGAGGCCGCCGGCCGTCACGCACCCCGGATCTGCATGGAGAACATGGAACCGGCCGTAAACTCCCTCATCCACACCCCCGGGCGGATGCGGGCGGTCCTCGACGAGGAACCGTGGCTCTGTTTCACCCTCGACGTCGCCCATGCGCTCGCCGCGGGGGAAGGGGAACCCGCCCGGTACATCGAGCTCTGCCACGACCGGCTGGCCAACGTGCATATCAGCCGGATCGGGAACGGGAAGCTCCATTCCCCGCTCGCCCGGGACCCGGTGATGGCAGGGGTCATGGAGACCCTTGCGGATCACCGGTTCAGCGGAACCCTCACGCTCGAGATCGAGGACCTGACGTTCGACCGCCCGCTCACGGCAGAAGAGAAGATAGCAGTCCTTGCAGACGACTGTGCCTTCATGCATGAATGTATGGACCCATAAAGGGATGGCGGACCTGGCCGAGGATTGCGACGGGCGCTGGCTTTATAAAATTCGCTTCCGAATAAGCTACAGAACCTTTATCCATGAACCAGAAAATCCTGCGTGCACCCGCACCGCGTGACACCAGATGATCCCGGACGCCATCGAGATCCTGCTCTTCATCTTCTGCGTCCTCCTCTCCGCATTCTTCTCCAGCTCTGAAGTGGCGCTGATCTCGATCACCAAGGCCAAGGCCCGGACCCTCCAGAACGAGGGCAAATCCGGCTCCCGTGCAGTCGCGGCGCTCAAGGAGTCGCCCGAACACCTCCTGATCACGATCCTGGTCGGCAACACCATCGTCAATATCGCGGCGGCGTCGATCGCTACTGCCGTCGCTATCCAGAACTTCGGCGACTACGGCGTGGGCATCGCGACCGGGTTCGTGGTCCTCGTCCTGCTGATCTTCGGCGAGATCGGCCCCAAGATCTACGCGGCCCGGGCATCTGAGTCGTACGCCCTCGCGATCGCCCCGGTCATCCTCTTCCTCTCCCGCCTCCTCTTCCCGCTCATCTGGCTGGTGGAACGGGTCAGCCCGACGTTCGGGATCGGCAAGGAGACGCCGGAACCGGGTGTCACCGAAGAGGAGATCAAGGAGTGGATCGATGTCGGGAAAGAGGACGGGAGCATCGAGCAGGCAGAGCAGGAGATGCTCTACTCGGTCCTCGAGTTCGGCGACACGACCGCACGGGAGATCATGACCCCGCGGATCGATGTCACCCTGATGGAGGACACCACCAGCTTCGAGGACGCCATCCGGATCTTCTCGGAGACCGGCCTCTCGCGTATCCCGGTCTACCATGACCAGATCGACAACATCACCGGCATCCTGAACGTGAAAGACGTCTTCTCCGCGATGGTGACCCGCCGGAAGGAGTCGAGCATCCGGGAAGTGATGTACGACCCGATGTTCGTACCTGAGACCAAGAAGATCGATGACCTGTTGAAAGAGCTGCAGGTCCACCGGGTGCAGATGGCGATCATCGTCGACGAGTACAGCAGTTTTGCCGGGATCGTGACGGTCGAGGACATCCTCGAGGAGATCGTGGGCGACATCATGGACGAGCACGACAAGGAGGAGCCGGAGGTCCAGAAACTTGCCGAGGGCGTGTATGTCGTGGACGCTAAGATGTGGGTGGAGGAGATCAACGAGCAGCTGGGCCTCTCCCTCCCGCTGGCCGAATCGTACGAGACGATCGGCGGCCTCATCATCGACCGGCTCGGCCACCTCCCCCAGCACCCGGGCGAGAAGGCCGAGATCGTACCGGCCGGGGCTACCCTCGTGGTCATGCAGATGCACGGGCGCAGGATCGTAAAGGTGAAGATCGTCGCCCGTCCCGGGACAGCGGGCGGGGAGCAGGACCTGTGACCGGAAAATCCTTGCGGAAAACAGCGGCGCCGAAACGGATCGCGGTGCTCGCCTCCGGCCGGGGCTCGAACTTCCAGGCCGTGGTCGATGCGATCGAGGCGGGGACGGTCCCTGCCCGGTGCGTTGCCCTGATAACCGACAACCCGGAGGCATACGCGATAGAGCGGGCAGAAAAGCACGGGATCCCGGTCACTATCGTTGATTACAAACAATTCGGGTCCCGTGAGGCGTACGAGAAGGCCCTGCTCGCCGCCATGCGGGAAGCCGGGGCCGATCTCTATGTCCTCGCCGGCTACATGCGCATCCTCGGGCGGGAGATCGCCGGCGAGTTTGCGGGGAAGATGATGAACATCCACCCGGCGCTCCTCCCGAGCTTTCCCGGCCTCCATGCCCAGCGGCAGGCGGTGCTTCACGGATCCAAGGTCTCCGGCTGCACCGTCCACTTCGTCGACGACTGCCTCGACGGTGGCCCGATAATCCTCCAACGATGCGTTCCCGTGCTCGAAGGCGACGACGAGGACTCGCTCGCGGAGCGGATCCTCGTGCAGGAACACATCGCGTTTCCCGAGGCGGTCAGGCTCTTCTGCGAGGACCGGCTCTCGATCGAGGGCCGGGTCGTCAGGATCCGGGAGTGAAGGCGGGAGTTTCTGAGTTTTCAAAAAATTCTGAAGGGTTCAGCCATATCTGACAACCAAATTCTTGCTTCTCCGATTGCCCTCTTGCGCCAGCCCAGCCCCCTGCAAGAGGGCGGGGGCGCATGCGATTCTTCTGCATTACCGGTATGCCCTATTCTGGAAATACTACGTTATCCCAAAAGAAGCGCTACAGCGGCGGCCTCACGTACTTTTTAGCTCTGACAGGTAATTTGCCCCGCCGTGCCGCGGAGCGGCCCTGAGGCGGGGAGCCCTCGCCAGTTGCGAAAATTCTTTCCTCTGTTTCTTTAGTGTGCGGGAACTGTCGTGGCTCCAGCACTCTCTTTGTCTCTCCACTCCGCCCGCTCCTTTTTCATCTCCGGGCGCCAACCAATCCTCCACATTCCGGCATAGCGAGGAAACGTGAGGCAGAAATCGAAGAACCCGGCTGCAAAGAAGATCGCGTACGAGCGCATCGGTGTACTCTTCGAACAGGCCCAGGCGGCGTTCCGCGGGCACCCCGACCGGAGCAACCGGTACGTGGAACTCGCCCGGAAGATATCCATGCGGCAGCGGGTACGGATCGACCGCGAGCTCAGGCGCCGGTTCTGCCACCACTGTTACGCCTATCTCGTGCCGGGGAGCAACATGCGGGTCCGGGTGCACCGGGGCAACGTCGTGGTGACCTGCGGGGCCTGCAACCGGAAGATGCGGTACCGGGTGCCGGGGAGGGCTGCGGTGCCGGGTGGTGAGGCCCCATGAAACGGGCGGATGACAGTTCCATGCAGGACCTGAAGCCGACCGTCTGGATCGGCAAGCAGGGCTGCACGGAGACTATGATCGATGAGATTGCCGGCCAGCTGAAGAAGCGCAAGATAATCAAGGTGAAGTGGCTCCAGAGCTGCGAGGTGGACCCGGCGGCGGTTGCTGCTGCGGCGAAGGCAGAGCTCATCGAGGTCCGGGGGAAGACGATGGTGCTCCGGGAGAAGAAGGCTGCGAAAAGCGGCGTACCGGTAAAACCACCTGCGAAGCAGACCGCAAAAGAGAAGGCACGGGTTTCAGCAGTGCCGCAGGAAAAGCCCGGCGCGAAGACCCCGCAGAAAGATTCGGGAGCACCAAAGCGGGGAAGGGCGATCGGGATGATGGGGAAGCGGCGGTAAAGAGGCACCCCGGCAAATAAGCAAGTACCTTTCAATTATCGCTTCTTTTATCAGACAGATAATATTATTTATGGTATGGCAGGTGAAAGCGAAAGCTCAGTAACACTTTCCGGGCAAAATACCGGTCCTTCCAAAAAACAAAATTTCCTTGATTTAGTGGCAGTGCTTGTCCTTATCAGCATCGGTGTGTACGGAACCTTTAGCGGCTGGCAGCTGACAGGTGTGACTGTAAACATAGTCATTTTGCTCATCATCCTAGGAGCCGGCGCATATCTCATCGTCCTTGGCGCCAGAGATGTGGTGATCGCAAGGAGGATTGCGACCGGCCCGACATCGTCAATCGGTTCCATCGAACCGGGTCCGGTCTCCCTTAAAGGGAAAGCCCGGCCTCTAAAGCCGCAAAAATCCCCGATCGGTGGCGAGCCGAGTGCATATTGGAGGGTGACCGGCGAGAATTTCATCCTTGGAGGGAAAGCGGGCACGGGCTCATGGCATGAGGTCCACGCTGCCGCGGCACAGGGACCATTCCTTCTCGAGGATATGACTGGTCGGGTGCTGATTGAGCCTGCTGGTTCCGAGATCGAGGCCCATACTGCCAGCTATTCCGGGATTATCGGCGGATCCAAAGTTGACGATACGATGGATCAACGCGGACTTGATTATATCGACTCGTTACAGGAAGGTGAACAGAAAGCTCTCCTTGCCCATGACCTCGTCTGCCTCACGGAGAACTGGATCCCGGAAAATGAACCTATTGTCGTTCTGGGCCACGCCATTTTGGCCCGGGAAAATCAGGATCTCGAGGCGAATGCCCGATTCATCGTGAAAAAGGGCTTCCTTGACGGTACGATGTATGTCGCCGATTCCCAGGGAACCCGGATCACCCACATGCGTTGCAGGTGGATGTACCCTAAGATCGCTGCAGGAATATTTATTGAGGGTGCATGCGTCTGGTGTTTCCCATTTCTCTCTCAGATCGGGAACAACATTGCGACTTCGTTCCTTTTTTTCATAGC
>DASPUR010000064.1:0-2443 GCA_035622795.1 Methanoregula sp.
ACGCCGTTCTGGGCCGGGGTCTTCATGCTGCCGCTCACTGCCGGCTTCGTGATCATGGGGCCGCTCTCGGGCTGGCTCTCGGACAAGTACGGTTCCCGCTGGTTTGCCACGGGAGGGATGCTCCTCATCGCCCTCTCGTTCCTGATGCTCGCCATGCTGCCGTACAACTTCGACTACCCGGTCTTTGCCATCGCCCTCCTGATCATGGGCCTCGGGAACGGCATGTTCGGGGCGCCGAACATCGCGGCCATCATGAACTCCGTACCGCCGGAGGAGCGGGGGGTCGCCTCGGGGATGCGCTCGATGCTCCAGAACAGCGGGATGGTCGTCTCGATGGCCCTCTTCTTCACCATCGTGATCGTCAGCCTGACGCACCTCTTCCCGCCGGAACTCGCGACATCGCTTGCGGGCGCCGGGGCTTCGGAGCTCATCGCCCCCATGAGCGCGATCCCCCCGACCGGGGCGCTCTTTGCCGCCTTCCTCGGGTACAACCCGGTGCACGCGATCCTCGTCGCCATGCCCCAGGCGATAGTCTCGGGCATCAGCCCGGCGACGATCACGACCCTGACCGGCACGACGTGGTTCCCGACCACTCTCGCAAACGCCTTCATGCCCTCGCTCAGGATCTCCTTCTACATCGGGGCCCTGCTCTCCCTCGTCGCCGCGGGGCTGGCCGCGATGACCGGTTCCCGGTTCGTCCACGAGATCCACGCGAGGAAGGAGGAGAGCGCCGCGGAGATTGCAGCTGAAACAGCCGAACCCCTGGACGAACCCGGCTTCGACAACGTGGAGTTATAGGACTGCCGGGAGGGGAACGGTGGGATTTGCCGGCCTGGCATGTATCTGAAGCCGGCTCACTTCCGGCTACCCTGGAAATCCCCCCGTCCTACATATGGCAGCATCCGGCGCAAAAACCATAACCCTTCACGCTCCAGCACTTTCCACGGAGTTGCCGGAACATGACAGAACCACGCGGCGCAATCCTCCAGCGCGACGGGAAGCGGTATGCGGTGATCACACGGATGCCGGCGGGGATGGTCACCACGGATGATCTCGAAACGATCGCCCGGATCGGCAGGGAGTTTCGCATTCCGGTCCTCAAGATTACTTCCGGCCAGCGGATCATCCTTGCAGGAATCGAACCGAAAGACGTGAAGGAAGTCATCGACCGACTGGGGCCGCTGGCAAAGCCAGAGAGCGCTCCCTGCGTGAAGTTCGTGCAGGCCTGTCTCGGCACCGACATGTGCAGGTACGGCAACCAGGACTCCGTCGGGTTCGCACGCGAGGTCGACACCCTGTTCCGGGACCAGAGCTTCCCGGCCAAGATCAAGATCGGAGTGTCCGGGTGCCCGCGGTGCTGCGGTGAGAGCCATACCCGGGACATCGGGGTCATGGGGACGAACCGGGGCTGGACGGTCTTCTTCGGGGGGAACGGCGGTACGCGGCCGCGGTTCGGGGACCTGGTCGCCCACGACCTTACCGGTGCGGAAGCGCTTGACTGCATCCAACGCCTTGCGGAATATTACCGCGACCGAGCGAAACCGCACGAGCGGACCGCCCGGTTCGTGGAGCGGGTGGGGATGGAGACGCTGAAGGCGGAGGTGCTCGCGTTCCTCCCGTACGTGCCGGTCGGGGAGACGGGATGAATCGCATCTCACTCCTGGTACCGGTACGGGCTGAGCGCAGGGTCCTGCCGGCTCCAGTCCCGGAGCATCTCCGGGCAAAGCCTCTTGAATCACGGAGCCCTATACAGCAGAAAACGAGGGGTACCAATTCATGCCGCTGGTGAAAATCTCGCTTTTGCAGGGGAGAAGTCCTGAATACAAGCATGCGATATTTGAGGGGGTCCACGCGGCCCTGGTCGAAGCCTTCCTGATCCCGGACAACGACCGGCACCAGCAGATCTTTGAACTGGACCCGGATAATTTCGAGATCCCGGCCGCAAAAAGCGACCGGTTCACCGTCATAGAGATCATCGCCTTTGCCGGCCGGAGCCTTGAGGCAAAGAGAAAACTCTACGCTGCGATCACGCAGAAGCTTGCAACCTCTCCGGGAATTGCCGGAAGCGATCTCCTCATCATCCTCCACGAACCGCCGAAAGAGGACTGGTGCATCCGGGAGGGAAAACCCGCAAGCGAAGTGGACATCGGGTTTAAGGTCGAGGTCTGATCTGGAATCATTGTACCAGGTCTCAAACATCGTATTCTCCCTTCTCTTCTCATTTGGTCTCCGCAAGTATGAGGAAGCCCCCATCAGAAAAGATAAGGCCGGAATGGGACAGAGCAAATCGATCCCGCTCCAAACATTTTTCCGGATCGATCGGGATCGTTCCCGCGATTGCATTTCTGCCCCTGCCTAACCCCCCCACCCCACGGTTCTTGTTCCGGCAACAGTTTTCTGTCGTGAAAATGCCGGAATTTCTTTATATTTTCCTGTGGTCATG
>DASPUR010000065.1:0-3539 GCA_035622795.1 Methanoregula sp.
CCCAACATGGCGGGGTACCACCTGCATTTCATCAGCGACGACCGCAAAACCGGGGGACATGTCCTTGATTTCTCTGCGGGAGCAGATACCATTATCGAGCTTGACGCTACCCCGCAGATTTTTATCACGGTCCCGCCTTCCGGTGCGTCCGGGACCAGCGTTACCGGAAACGTGAGCGAGGCTGTAGCTGCGGTGGAGCGCTAACCATTTTTGCGAGAGTTTTTCTTGGAACAGCACAGAAGTAACCCTGCAGAACCGTTCTGTTTCTGGGGGGCAACGAGGAGATGAACATCCGCGGCATCAGGCAGGACCTTCTCCGTCTCCTCCTCGAACTGGGCCGGGACAACCACCCGAACGAGTTTGTCGCCCTGCTCAGGGAGCAGGACGGGATTATCGGAGAGATCAACATGCTCCCGGGCACCATCACCGGCTCATCCTCGGCATCGGTTATCTTCGACATGATGCCGCTCGACACGCACCTCGCGGGCAGCGCCCACAGCCACCCGAGCGGTGCGATCCGCCCCTCCGATGCCGATATCCGGTTCTTCCCCCGGTCCGGGCGTTATCATATCATCATCGGGTATCCCTATCGCCCTTCGGACTGGCGGTGCTTCACGGCTGACGGGGAACCTGCGACCCTTGAGGTGATCCCGTGACCGGGCGCCGCGTCGTCGCAACAGGCACGTTCGATATCCTTCATCCCGGCCACCTTTACTACCTCGAAGAGTCGGGGAAACTGGGGGACGAACTCTACGTCATTGTGGCACGGGACTCCAACGTGAAGCACAAGCCCCGCCCTATCGTTCCGGAGGAGCAGCGCCTCAGGATGGTGGCGGCACTCAAACCGGTGGACCACGCCCTGCTCGGCGACAGGGCCGACATGTTCCGGCCCATTGAGGAGATCCGGCCCGCAGTCATCACCGTGGGTTTCAACCAGATGTTCCGGGAAGAGCAGCTGCGTGCCGAACTCGCGCTGCGGGGGCTCAGCCCCGAGATCGTCCGTATCGGGAAGCTGGCTGACGGGGACCTCTGCAGCTCGCGGCTGATTGTCCAGCGCGTGATCGAGAAGCGGTGCCACGACCAGCACCACCCGGAATAGGTCTTTTTCCCGTTTTTTGCTCTGGAGAAAACGGAATATTTTTATTTTGACTTATCGCGATGGGGCCGCGGGCGCGAGCCGCCTCGTCGGGGCTCGCCCCGTGGAGCATGGCCATGCATGCGTATTTTCAGAGAAGCGCTTGATCAAATAGAGGGGGTCAAGGGGGCTTGCCCCCTTGGGCTGATTGAGCTGTCATCAGAATGCGAAATCGAGAAGATGCAAAGTATCTTCGCTGCCTCCCCCATTGGGGGAGAGAGGGGGTCACCCTCCCAAGTTCCACAAAAGCGAACCGGATGATTTCTCCAGAGCACACTTTTTTGTTCCTTCCGGAAAACCGTTTCATCCGTGACTATGGCGTACCGAGGGCTTTTTCCTTCCCAGCCGTACGACACCTCTCCGCAGGTTTGTGCAGTACTTCGCGGTAAACGATCCCACTATCGAGGTGACGACCACCATCGCGGCGATGACCGTAACGACGGCCGGTGCAAGCGAGATCTCCGGGAGGGCGGCAAGGGCAATGGAAAATTCCCCCCTGCCGATGGTGTTGCCCCAGATCTCGATCCCCGCGAGCGCCGAATCGTGGATCACGATCCCGGTAATAATGCCGGAAATGAGCTTGCTCACGATTGCCAGGGCCGAGATGACCGCGATCATGAAGAGGTTTGCCCCTCCCGAAAAATCAATCGCCACGCCGAAGAAGACAAAGAAGGTCACCAGGAATACGTCCTTGAACGGCCGGGCGTGCTGCTCGAACGCATCCGGATCGGTGGTGGCGAAGGCGGCACCGAGCGCGATCACCATCATCGTCTCCGGGACCCCGATGACATTCGAGAACGAGGCGGTCGTGAGCACCGCGGCGAAGGTGAAGATGATGGGGAGCTCGTCTTCCCGGTCGAGGATGGAGACGAGAAATTCCTTGCCCCAGTGGGCCAGCGCGTAGAGCACCGCCAGCACCCCCGCGATCTTGAGGAAGAGGATGATCGGGTTCTGATCTCCCGCCGAGATGATCGCGAGAAAGATGATGAGGACGAGGTCCTCGAACATCATCAGCCAGATGATCGTCTCGGCTTCGCGGAGCATGAGCTTCCGGTTCTCGATGAGCGAGGTCAGGGCCATCGCCGTGCTCGAAATGTAGAAGGCCGTGGCGATGACCGCGGATTCGACCAGCGTGAACCCAAAAGCGTACGCGGCGACAAACCCGATGAACATGTTCACGTTGAGGTCGATGACGCCGCTCGTCAGGACCGCGGAACGGTTCGAGGCCACCCGCTCGAGTTTCAGGCCAAGGCCCATGAAGAAGAGCAGGAAGATAAGCCCCATCTGGGAGAAGAAGGTGCTGATATTGTCGTTGGCAACGAGCCCGAGGCCGCTCTTCCCGAGGATCACCCCGGCGATGATGTAAAAAGGGATAGGCGGCACCGAGAGGTACTTCGTCACCAGCGCGAGCAGCAGGCAGACAAAAAGGGCAAGGACTATCCCTTCCATCAAGCCACCATGATTTCCCGCTCGAACATTTTTATCTGGTCGCTCTCGCCGATGACCAGGGCTGCGTCCCCGGCCTCAAAGACAAACGCCGGCGGCGGGTTGATGATGTTCCGGTCGTGCCTGCATACGGCGATGACAGTTGCACCGGTCTTTGCGCGGATCTGGAGGTCTTCGATCGCTTTTCCTTCGACAGATTTTGGTATGAGGTACGTATGGATGGTCACCCGGAGATCCGCGAGTGCCGAGAAGGCGATCTCGACGCTCTCCTGGTCGGCTTCCATGATTGCCCCGGTGAGGATGTTCCCCAGCCTCCTCGCCTCGATCAGGGTCATCTCGGCAGCGCTCGGAGTACTGCAGCCCTTCTGGAGCGTGTACATCTGGATTACACCGGTCTTGGTAAAAAAGATGGCAACCGTATCGCCCTTGTCGGTCTCGAATTCATATTTTGTTCCAACACCGGGGAGGTTGAGCGAGCGAAGAGCCATAGAAGACATTAGAAAAACGTTCCTGAAATATATTATGATTCTCGTGCAGTATTCGGCGGGATTATAAAAACAGCGGGAACGTGGAAAGAAAAGAGGGGGTATGAGAGGTTACTGGTCGGGAGGATTTTAGAGGGCTGGCCCGGCATCTGACGCTTCCGGGCTCTTCCTCCCACTACTCCTGTTGAGAGCGGGGGTGTTTAAACCCCGGAGCGGGCGGTGTGAAAGTGAACTACAACACGTGAAAGATCCGGAGCCGGATATACAGAAGAGATCCTGAGGAGTCCGCTCCGTTTCTTTACCGAATCCATATATTTATCAGAGGATTTCATCTACCGGGTACCTGTATGACCCCGGCGGAATCCCCTTCCACGGTCCTGTTCCAGAGACTGGCACTCGTCTCCGCGGCTGTCGTAACCGCCCTCGCGGTTCTGGGGATCACCGGTCTCCGTTTTGGCATCACGGTCCTGACC
>DASPUR010000066.1:0-11632 GCA_035622795.1 Methanoregula sp.
AATTAATTTCACAAATACCTGGATTTTTTGTGTGGTTGGGTCTTCTCATTCTATTCGCAATTATCGCCCTTATAATTATATTTTTTCCGTGGTTATTTATTAGTCATAGTCATTTTATGAATAGCACATCAACAATTTGAAATGAATTTAACATTTTTTCGATGAAATGAAATGCTAACGGATTTCAAAATTTGTTATAGAAATGCTTCAGTTAAAATTGATGAGAGAATTTCAAATTCAAGATCTTTTTAAATTAAAATTTTTACTTCCCCTTCTCCACCCATGTCAGCGGCGAGCACCGCCGGAAGAACCCGGCGATGAAGGGAGAGAACTCCTCTGACCAGCACCCGGCTCCTTCCGCCACGTTCCACCCGGTCCCGAGGGACTGCCGGATGTGCTTGCCGAGGCTGACACCCAGGAGAGCATCGGAAGCGAGGAGGTCTTCTGCCCTCGTGAACTCCCGGGCGACCTCCATCTCGTACCTGCCCTCGCGGATGAATGGTCCCGGGAGTTCCGCATCCACGTATTTCTCCCGGAATTTTTCGGCGTTCTCCCGGTTCCAGATCGGCGGGCCGGCATGGCGGCGGATCCGCGGCAGTTCGCTGACCAGGAGCTCGAAGAGGAGCATGCACCGCCCGGGGGTCATCGCGTAGTGGGCGTGGTGGACGGAAAACCCGCTGCGTTCGAGGTGCTCCTGCACGGCAAGGACGCTCCGCTTGAGCTGGGGGACGACCACCTCCTCGATGTACGGCGGGGTCGCGAAGGTGACCGCGTACAGGAACGTCCCCCGCCGGTCCAGCAGGGCCCGGAGCTGATCGCGGGTGATCGACAGGGGTGCACGGATCTCGAAGAACGCTTCCGACGGGCTTTTCCGGTACCCGCGGGCGAGCTCGATGAAGCCGGCCATCTGGTCGAGGGAGACCGCGGCCGCGACGTTGCGCCGGGGGTCGACCGGGTCGATCACGATGAGCGGCTCGGAGAACTCCTTTGCCGCGTGGTGCTCGGGATCGATGAGCTGGCGGGGCCGCCACCCCTCGGCAGCGGCGAGGAGCGGGGTGAACCCCCCGTACTGGAGGACGAGGAGCTCGCAGAGGTACCCGGAGAACCCCTCGGTCATCTGGTCGGAGCCGTAGATGCCCCCGGACTTTGCGAACCGCTTGAGGAGGAGGACGTCGTCGACGAGGCCGTTGATCCGGTCGGTGATATAAAGGGTGTGGAACGGCGTCCGGTCGACCGCGCTCTGGATCGCGGCAGCGCTCTTCACCCGGAAGCAGGGGACGAGGTCGACGTCGATACCATCGATGATGGCGTTGATGTACGGGTGCTCGGCGTATTTCTCGCAGAACCGGTCGGTAAACGCCAGGGCGACCGAGCGGGCGAGTTCCAGCCCTTCGGCTTCGAGTTCCTCCCGGGAGAGGGAGGGATCGAAGAGCATGAAGACGTCGAGGTCATGGTCGCCCCGGAGCCAGGTCTTCCTCGCTATGGAACCGACCACCATTCCCTCCGCCTTCCCGCCCGCGGCAATGGCGGGGAGGAGCCGGTTCGCGATCCCCCAGATGCGGTCGTGCTCCGCAGCGGTCGGGCGGAGCCCGGCAAGGACCTTTTCTTCGAGCGGGGTTCTCACGGCCACCGGACCTCCCGGAGATCTTCATAGATCGGGCCCTGCGGGGTGAGCGTGCTCTTCTTGAGCAGGAAGCCGGTGACCGTGCAGCTCCCGTAGGTCGCGTCCTTCAGGGAATCGAGCACCGCCAGGAGCGAGGGATCGGGACTCCTCACCCGGGCCACGGTCGCGTGCGGGGTGAAGCGCCGCCGCTCGCGGGGGAACCCGAGGGGCTCGAGCACGTCCTCGATCTTCCGGAAGAGTGCAAGGCACCCGCCGGCGTCCCGGATCGTGCACCAGACCGTACGGGGCCGGGCCGGGTTGTCGACCGTCACCCGGGCCGCCTCGATCGGGAAGGGGGGGACGGAGACGGTCTCCAAAGCGGCACCGATCCGGGGGATATCCTTCTCACCGACCTCGCCGAGGAACTTGACCGTTATGTGGATTATCGCCGGCCGGACGAACGTCAGACGGGCCCCGCAGGCCTGCAGGGCTGCCTGCGCCGCACCGAGCCGTTCCTGTATCTCCGGGGAGAGCCCGAGAGCGACAAACGTCCTGACCATCACCTAGCTATTAATCCATTCACCTACTAATGATAATCGATAGCGCTCCCGGTCCCGTGCCGGCAGTCAAACCACGATTTTTTTAACCCTGCAATTCCTAAACCAATCATTACAGAGTGAAGGTGTTTTCGTGCCGAAGAATCCTCAGATAATCGTCTATACGCTGGAACATTGCCCGAACTGCGAGCTCCTCAAGGGTTTTCTGAAGAAGGGGAAGCACGCCTATTCCGAGCGGGACCTCTCGAGCGCAGAATCGCTGACCGAGCTGCGGGTGAACGGCGTTTTCGTCAACGAGGCGCCGGTGCTCCAGTGCGGCGGGGACTTTTATACCTCGGCCGACCTCTTCCCCGCCGGGAAGCTTGACGGACCGCACCTGACAAAGCTCATCTCGGGTGCCTGATGGCGCGGCGCGAGACCCGGCAGCTCACCTTCGAGCAGGGCGTTATCGCGCCGGCCCTGCCCCCGGTCCGGACCACCGACGGCCATATCGTGGAGTGGGACCGGAACCGGATCATCCGGCAGATCGTGGAAGAGACGAAGCTGGTCACCACCTTCTACGGGTACCAGAGCGCGGACGAGGAGACCGCCCGGGAGATCGCGACCTCGGTCGAGCAGCGGATCAAGAGCCTGCAGCTCAAATCGCTCTCGGGCCCGCTCATCCGGGAGATCGTCAACATCGCGCTCCTCGAGAAGGGCCTTGTCCAGTACCGGAATGTCTGCACCCGGGTCGGCACCCCGGTCTTCGACGCCCACCTCATCGACGTCGGCCGCGGGTTCGAGGCGCACGACAACGCCAACCTGCAGGAGAACGCCGAGACCTCCCACAAGAAGAAGGCCGACAAGATTTCCAAGGAGCAGTACCTCCTCCAGCTCCCGCCCGAGCTCGCCGACCACCACCTCGCGGGCGAGATGCACATCCACGACCTCGAGTACTTCGGGACCCGGCCCTTCTGCCAGGACTGGGACCTCCGCTACTTCTTCTACTACGGCCTGATGCCGGACGGGAACGGGACCAAGGCCTCGGTCGCCGGCCCGGCGAAGCGTGCTGAGGTGGCCATCCTCCACGCGGTCAAGGCGCTCGGCTCGGCCCAGACGAACTTTGCCGGGGGGCAGGGGTACTACAACTTCCTCACCTTCCTCGCGCCGTACATGGAGCACATGGAGTACGGTGAGATCAAGCAGATGGTCCAGATGTTCGTGTACGAGATGACCCAGATGATGGTCGCCCGCGGCGGCCAGCTCGTCTTCTCGTCCATCCAGCTCTCCCCGGGCGTCCCCGCCCTCTGGCAGGACAAGCCGTGCGTCTTCAAGGGGAAGGTCTGGGATGGTAAGAACGGTGTCCCGAAACGGACCTACGGCGAGTACGAGCGGGAAGTCCGGCTCCTCTTCAAGGCCCTGATGGAAGTGATGCTCGAGGGCGATTACTGGGGCAAGCCCTTCAACTTCCCCAAGCCGGAGATCTCGATCGAGCCGGACTTCATGACCGAGCGCGAGGAGTTCAACCGGAAGAACCCCGATCTCCCCACGTACCAGGAACTGTACCTGATGACGTTCGAGCTCGCGAGCAAGTTCGGCACGCCGTACTACGACAACCAGCTCCCGGCGTACCGCGGGGCGGGGAAGGGGATCTCCTGCTACCAGTGCTGCGCCTACCAGTTCTCCACGGTCGCCGACAAGGACTCGGAGTTCGACAAGAAGCTCGTTTTTGACGAAGGGCGGCACTTCTCGATGGGGTCGTGGCAGGTCGTCTCGGTCAACTGCCCCCGGGCCGCGTACGAGGCGGAAGGCGACGATGCCCGCCTCTTCGCCGGCCTCAAGCGCCTCATGGACGTTGCCGTGGAGATCTTCAAGATCAAGCGCCGGTGGATGGACAATATCCGGGCCAACAACCGGATGCCGTTTGCGATGCAGCGGCCCAAGGACCCGAACACGGGCGACCGCGGTGCACTCGCCGTCGACCTCGAGGGTCTGGTGTACACCATCGGCGTGGTCGGCGTCAACGAGATGGTCCAGCACCACACCGGCAAGCAGCTCCACGAGGGCAAAGAGGCGTTCAGGCTTGCGATCCGGGCAATGACCGAGATGGAGCTGTACGGCCGGGAGCTCTCGAAGCAGCACGGCTTCACCATCGCGCTCGCCCGCACCCCCGCCGAGACGACCGGCCAGCGGTTCGCGGTCGCCGATCTTCTCGACAAGCGGTATGCGAAGGCAGCGCAGAAGGTCGTGAAAGGTGATCTCGAACAGGGAATGGCGATGCTCGGCAAGAGCCGCGACCTCCCGCTCTACTATACGAACGGGACGCACGTCGCGCCGGGCGCCGACGTCCCGCTCACGAAGCGGATAGAGATCGAGCACGTCTTCTTCCCCATCGTGGACGGCGGCAACATCTTCCACATCTGGCTCGGCGAGGCGCGGCCGGATCCCCGCGGCCTCATGGATATGGCGATGAAGCTCTGCCGGAACACCCAGATCGGGTACTTCGCGTTCACCCGGGACATCACGGTCTCGCTCCGCCAGTTCCACGAGATCCAGGACGACAAGAAGGGCCTCGCCGGCTGGCCGGCGGACGTGCCGGTGAAAGCGTGAGTACGGGTTTTACGATTTTTTTTTAATTTTTTCTGGCGAGAGAGCCACGGGCGCTCGCCGCCTCTTCGGGGCTCGCCCCGTGGAGCATGGCCGTGGATGTGCATTTTCCAGAAAAATTGTTGATCAAAATGTAGGGGGCCAAGGGGGCTTGCCCCCTTGGGCTGCGTCGAAGAATCCTTCGGATTCTTCTCCTCCTCACGGTCCCGATGGACCACTCGGACTCCCCCTCTGGGGACCGACCGAAGGGAGGTCGAGAATGCCGCCAGGTCATCAGACCTGCGGCAGGAGAAGGTCTTTGACCTTATCCTGAACGCTTTTGCGTTCTTCGAGTGAGAGATAGGGTCACCCTCCTAAGTTCCACTAAAGCGAACCGGATAATTTTCAAGAGATTTTTTCTTTGACATCACGTCCATCCTAATAAAACCCCCATGGATTTTTCACCCCCCACCACCAAGCATACCGTATGAAACCGCTCTGCCTCTCCCTTCTCCTCCTGGCAGCTGTTCTTGCTATTGCCGCCGGCTGCTCCGGGCCCTCCTCCGAACCGGCTGCAACCCCCGCTGCGTCCCCGCCTTCCACGGTCCCCACCACCCTGCCCCCCACGACCGAAACAACCGTCCTGACGCCGACGCCCACGCTCTCGCCATACCCCGATGCCCTCCCCCTCAACACCACGTTCACCTTCGGGAACGGCACGAAGTGGACGAGCGAGGCGACCGTCACCCGGATCTGGATCAATGACACGTACCAGGCATGGGACCCGGACTTCAACGTCTACACGGCCCACACCGCACCTGCCGGGAAAAAGTATCTCGTCGTGTTCCTGACGATGGTCGACAGGGGTACGGACCGCGCCCCCCTCCCCCAGCCCAGCGTCATCAGTGTCTTTTTCAACGGGGCCACGATCCCGCAGGACCCGACCCACCCGCTCCCGACCGCGGCGCCGGACTCCCCGCCCAAGATCGTCCGGATCGGCGAACTGGAGTTCATCCACAAACTCTACAGTTCGGAATATACCGAGGACTACGGGTATTCCCACGGGCAGAAGCAGGACTTCATCAACCCCGGCCTGAGCAATGCCATCGAGGGATACATCTTCTTCGAGGTCCCGGCGTCACTGACGCCGGATGCGGCGTTCGTCTCGATCGTCTTCCCGAGTTCGCAGACCGCGGTCTGGAAACTTGGGTAACCCCTCTTTTTCCGGCCCATGCCGTTTCCCCCGGTTATTTGCCGTTGTTTTTTTTTTTAAAAAACCGATCGCAATCCGGCGGGTAACGAACAGTTCCGTGCCGGAATCACTCGTCCGGTACCGTCTGGTTTTTTCAGCTCACCCCACAGACTACCTAGCTATGAAGCGTGCGTACCCCTGCCTCGCCCTCCTCGCGGGGCTCCTCATCGCCGTCGCGGGCTGCACCGGGACCGGCACTCCCGCTCCGGTGACGCCTGAGGCAACTGCCGTTGCGTCCCCGACAATGGCTCCCGCCTCCGCAACCTCTCTTCCCACCGCCCTTCCCTCGCCGACGCCGTCGCCCGACCCGTACCCGGGTGCGCTGTCCCTAAAGGACCCGTTCCCGTTCGGGAACGGGAGCACGGCCGGGGTGGGGACCGTGTACCGGGTCTTTATTAACGACTCCTACAGCTGGCACAACGACCAGGACTACCGCTACTATCTCCAGACAGCGGCGAAGGGCTCGAAGTACCTCTTCCTCTTCGTGGACGTGTACAATGCCGGGGACACCCGGTTCTGGCCGCCGTTTGCCTCCAGCGTCCGGCTCTTCTACAACGGCCAGGAGTATTTCCAGGACCCGGACCACTTCATCCCGGACCTGGGCGTAAGCAGGAAGGAGAAGCCGGTCGAGATTGCTGAGGTCCAGTACGACAACGACCTCTACGGCACGGAATACACCGGCGACTACGGGTACTCGCACGGGAGCGAGCTCGCGTACCTTTACCCGGGGAAGAGCAACGCGATGGACGGGTACATCATCTACGTGGTCCCGGCTTCCCTCACTCCCGACCAGGCGTACGCCCGGATCGAGTTCAACGGCAGGGACGCGGGGACGTGGAGGCTCGGGTAGCCTGCCGGCCTGAACGAAAGAACATCCGGCGTGAAAAAGGGATAAGGTGGCAGCGGGCGCCGGCCTTTTATCGTTTACCCGCTCTCTTTGCCCGGAAAAAAGTTACAGCTCTACGTTCTTGACCCTGGTGAGCGTTATGTCCATCACGCCGCGGTGGACCCGGTACGTGCTGTGGATCCGGTCCACGGGGTGGTCGAGCGGGATTGTCGTTTCCTTGTCATCGACGACGATCCGGACGCTGTCGGGCTGGATGTCCGCAAACGGGGCATTTTTCGGGTCCGCGGGCAGCTTCGCCGTGATGAAAATCCGGTCATCGGTCTCCACGAGCTCGTACGGGATCGCGTCGTCGTCACCGGGAAACCCCCCGGCATGGACGATCTCGGGCTCGCCGGAGGAAGGCTGGCGGGTGATGATCGTGTATCCCACTATCCGGGCGTTCTGGTGATCCGGCATGGACCTGACGATATCTTCCACAATCTTTGCCAGGTTGTTGAAGACATCGTCGTAGGGACCGTTGGGGTTATTTTGCATGGATACCTCGGAGGGTGTATCGGTCGTGGGCACGCTCCAGGATCCCCCGGCGTTCGTACCGTTTCAGGATCCCGGCGAGGTCTTCGCCGGGGATCTCCGTCACCTGGCTGATCTGGTCGAACGTGAGGGGCTCGTGGGAGAGCGCTATGATTACAGTAATTTCTCTCTCGCTCCTGAATAAATCCTTATGGTTGCCGGCAAGGTCGTTGATCTTCGTCTCGATGTCGCGGTTGATCTGGTCGAGGCTCTCCAGGATCTGGTCATGGGCCTGGATCATCCTGCCGAGCAGGGATACGGACCGCTGGAGCTGTTCGTCTGCCGGTTCCTCCGGCGGGACCCCGGCGATGAGGTGGACCTGCCGGAGGCTGACGTCGATGAGGATGTCGTTCTCCAGGAAGTAGTACTTCCTCCGCCGCTCGTCGGTCTGGCAGGAGAGGATGGCTTCCCGCTCCATCATCTGCAGGTGCTCGATCACCGCTTTCGGCGAGAGCATGAGGGTGTCGGAGATCTCGGTGACGAAGCAGGGCTTCTGCCGCAGGAGTTCGATGATGCGCCGCCGGTTCCGGTTCCCGAGGATGTCGAGGATCCGGGCAACTTCTGCCGCATCGTACATATTTACTTTATGTTAGTATGGTTTACTTAAGAATATTGCGGTATTGGCAAGGGGGAGACCGGGACAGTTCCCCGTCGCCCGGTGCGGTCACGGGAACCCTCCGGCACCGTTATTCGTCCCTGCCGGACCCTTGAGCAGTGGCGCCACGGTCGCCATCCTGTCCACCGCTGGGGCGGTACATCCCATCCGGGACCGCCATCTCGAACCGGACGCCCCTTCCCGGTTCTCCCGTCTCCGCGATGGTCAGGCCGGTGATGGCGAGGATCTCCCGCGACAGGAAGAGTCCGAGACCGGTGTGCTTGCCAAATCCCCGCTGGAAGAGTTTGTGTTTGTCTTCCGCGGAAATCCCTGCGCCATTGTCGGTGTAGACGATCGTGAGCCCCGCACCCGTTTTTTCGAGCGAGAACGCCATGCGGGTGACATGCTCCCCGTGGCGGAGGGAATTTTCCATCAGGTTGTAGAATACCTTCTCGAGGAGGGAATCCGCGTACACCTCGGCATTTCCGACCGAGACGTCGACGTCGACGCCCTGCGGGTTGAGCTGGATCCGTGCGGCATCGATGACCTCGGCCACGTCCTGCCACCGCGGAGCGTTCACCCCGATGTCCTGGTAATACTTCGTGAACTCGATCTGCCGCTGGATCGCTGCCGCCGCCTGGTCTTCCTTCTCCACGAAATCGGCAAACTTCGTCCCTTTGAGGTCCTCCCGCGAGAGTTCGAGGAAGGTCCGGAGCCCCGTGACCTGGTTGAGGATATCGTGCCGGGTGATGGATGAGAGCATGTTCAGTTTCTTGATCGCGATCTGGAGCGCGTCCTCAGCCCGTTTCCGGTCGGTGACGTCCTCGATGATCGAGTGGAGGAGCCGGCGGCCCTTGTACGATACCGGCGCGCTGAAGACGACGACGTCCCGGATCTCCCCGCTCTTTTTCCGGTGCCGGAAATTGAACAGTGCCCCGCGGCCGCCGGCGGCCTGGGACATGTTCTGTCGCGTCACGTCCGGTTCGGCGATGTTGATGTCCGTGATGAGGAGCCTTCGCATCTCGTCCCGGGAATACCCGTAGTACTCGCCCGCCGCGGAGTTGGCGTCCTCGATCGCGGCAGTCTCCGGGTTCACGATGAGCATGATCGCGTGGTTGAGCTCGAACATGTCGCGGTACCGCTTCTCGCTCTCCTTGAGCTCCTCCTCCGCCCGTTTGCGGTCCGTGATATCGGCGAGCAGGATGAGGACGGCCGGTTCGTTCCGGAAATTCAGGAGAGCCCCCTTCGAGATGACGGTCAGGCGGTCCCCGCGTGCCGTGACCAGGTCGATTTCCATGGACCTGCCCTTCCCGGTCGCGAACCGTTCCCGGATCGCTGCCGCCACCATGGCCTGCTGGCCCGGGGCTACGTAGGACAGGATGTCGGTCCCTTCCATACCGGCAGCCGGGTACCCGAGAGCGGCAGCGGCCCGGGGGTTCACGTACCGGACCTTCCGGTCACGGTCGTAGACCATGACGAGGTCCGGCATGTTCTCGGCCAGCCCGCGGTTGAACTCCTCGCTCCGCTTCAGTGCGCCTTCCGCCTGTACCCGCATGATGGAGAGCCAGGTTATGACGCTTGCGATGAGGATGAAGAAGAGGACCCGGATCAGGGCGCCCGAAAGGACCGCGGGGTCCTGCGAGAAGACCGCCACGAGGGTAAAATAGGCCGCGGCAAGGAACAGTGAAAAGGCAAACCCCCGCTTCAGGTAAAAGGCGCACGCGAGGATGATCGGGAGGTAGAAGAGGTTCTGGAAGATGGTCGTCATCCCTGCGGCAAGGGCGAAGATGCTGATGGCAAGGGCGGTCACCGTTACGAGCGCGAGGACCGCAAGCGGGAGCCATTCGCTGCGGTCCTTTGCTGCGGTCTCCTCAGGAGTCATGGTCTTACCCGCCTTCGTACCGCACCAGTACGGAAGAGCCTCACCGGGAGAGGCAGGCCGTGCAGATCTCGTTTCCCGGACACGGGGGGCCTGCGGGTCTCCGGAAAGCGTGCGTGAGGGGGGCTGGGCACTGCGGCCGGCGGTCTGTCATGAGAGGGTGCAGATCCGGAAGCCAAGGGAACACTCCTTTTTAAAAGATAAAAAAGGGTACGATTCTCCGATATCTAATAGGTATCGGAATGATGAACCGGGGGTGCCGGGATGGCCCGGCAGGCCGGCAACCGTTTTTCCCGGGCCTGCGCGGGCGATCCGCCGGACGGTCGTGCTCTCCTGCCTGGAGGAGGAGGTGTTCTTTTGTCCCGCTGACCGTAAACGGGCCTGTCCCGGTCCGGCCTTCCCCGTTTCTCCCGGCGGGGCGGGGAGGAGAATCATCCTTTTTTGGCCTTTTTCGGCCGGAAAAAAGGATCCGGGGATCCTTTCCGGGTCCGGTGACGGTTTTGTCGGATCGTTTCTAAAAAAACCACTCCGTTTTGCCCGGAACAATCGTGCCCTGACCCAATCCCTTATATCCCAACAGCGCAATGGGGAGGAGCGATACGGACCTTGACCCCTGCATCGATCCTCGTGGTTGAAGACGATGGCATCATCGCCCTCCGCAGCCACGAGCTGCTCACCACATCGGGATACGCGGTCCCCGGCATGTTTGCTACCGGAGAGGAGCTGCTCGAATACCTCAGTTCTGCAGGCCCCCCCGACCTGAACCTTATGGACATCGGCCTCATCGGCGGGATGGACGGGATCGAGACGGCCCGGCGGGTACGGGAGCGGTACGCCGTTCCGATCATCTTCGTCACCTCCTATAGCGACGACCGCCGGAAGATCCTTGCACAGACGGTCTCGCCGGAGGGCTATATCATCAAGCCGGTCGTGGAGCGGGACCTCCTGGTCCGGATCGGTGCGGCACTGCACGGGAGAAGGACGCCCGCGGCTGCCGGGCCCTGGCTGAACTGATCCTGTGCATTTTTAAAAAAATCCCTACCTTTTCATCCCGGAAAAAAAGCAGGCTTGGCGGTCGTGCCAGTGTGCCCGAAACGCGGTGCAGGCAGGGGGGCCGATCCGGCTTCCGGGCCCTGTTCCGCCCGCCCCGTGCTCCCGCTCATTCCTTAAACCGGATGACGTACCGGGTGCCCCCCGCGCCATCCACGTCGACGGTTGCCCGGAGCTGGTGCCGGGCAAGGAAGTACACGAGCTTGAGGCCGAGGGACTGGGCCGATTTGATGTCCACCGATGCCGGGAGGCCGATCCCGTTGTCGCCGACCGCGAGGGTGAAATACCCGTCGTTTCTCGTAAAGGAAACCTGGAAGCTGCACGGCGGCGAACCCGGCGTGCCGCAGACCGAGGTCTCGGGGAAGGCGTCCTTGTAGGCGTTGGTCATCAGCTCGTTGACGATGAGGCCGCAGGGGGTCGCCCGTGCGATGTCGATGGTGATCCCTTCAGCGTTCACGGTCGCGTGGACCGGTTTTTTCGACGGGAATGTGGCGGCGATCTGGTTCACGAGCGTCGAGAGATAGACGTCCATGTCCACCTGCGAGTACTTCTTCGTCCGGTACAGGGTCTCGTGGACGAGCGCCATGCTCCGGGCCCGGTTCTGCAGGTCGAGCCGGAGCGCCTGTCCCCCGGGGGTATCCTCGTACGGCCCTTCGAGGCTTAAGAGGGAGATGAACGCGGTGAGGTTGTTCTTGACACGGTGGTGGATCTCGG
>DASPUR010000067.1:0-12026 GCA_035622795.1 Methanoregula sp.
TATCAGGGATTCACACCTGCTTGAGTCTGGTTGATCACAGCCTGCCAGACCGGGCTGGAGAAGTTTGGGTAAGATCCTTTGGCGGCGGTGAACGTTCCGGATGCAATCTGCCACCCATGCGCCTCGCCGGTATGCGTCCAGTCGAATTCATCCTCATAATAATTCGAGGCATGCTCGTCATATTTTTCTGTCCATTCATTACCGGCACCCGTCTCCGAAAAAATTTCCAGATCTGTCGAAGGAGATGCCGAATAATCGACAAAGATAGGTATCTTCTGGGGAATTTCTTCTCCGGGATACTCAAAATCCCAATTCTCCGGAGAAGTGGACTGAACCGTCGAACAGGTAGCAAAATTTATTTTGGGCAGGAAGACCGATTCGTTTCTCAACGGAAAACGTGTTTCAGCAAAAGATAAGGGTGACTGAACTTGTTCCGGCTTTCCGAGACTGATATGATAACTCTCGTTCAGAGATAATTCGCTGGCTTTGATTTTCAGGAACCAGGGGATATTCTGATTTGGAACCGTACTATTGAGAACGAGACCGGGTGGAATTGCCTGAGTAATTTCTACAGATACCGTGACTTTACCAAGTATCTGGTCAGTCAGTTCATCCGACCCGATCATCGGTTTTCCATGATTTACCGGAAGTGGAACGTATATTGTCGCGTTGGAAATCAAATCTTGTGGCACGATATCAAGTCGGTACGAGTATGATGTCATGTATAACCGTGGAGAGATTGAGAAATCAGAACATCCTGCAACCATAAATAAGGCAAGACACAATCCAAGACCGGCTACAAAAAAATATGGCTTCGTTCTTCATCCCTCAGTCGTATTGGCTTGGATCACGGCCTGCCAGACCGGCGAAGATAAATTTGGATATACTCCGTTCGCAGAGGTTAGAATCCCCTGAGCCAGTTTCCAACCATGCTGATCACCGGTTCCCGTCCAATCGAAAGAATCCTGGTAATAGTTCGAGATCCACGAATCATAGTCTTCTTTCCAAGAGTTATCCTGACTGAGTTTGGAATAAATTTCGACATGGGTGTCGGGTTCTGCAAGATAGTCAACGAATACCGGAATTTCCTCATCATCCCGGACGGGTACGTACTCAATCCTATCCGGAGATTGTGATTCTTTTATGACCGGTTGTGAAGGAGAGAAATGGACCTTTGGCAGAAAGACAGAGTTTTCCTCGAGCGGTCTTAATGTATTTACAAAAGGCGTCGGCGACTTCAGGGGAACATTCTCCACGAGGAAAATCTCGAACGCTGAATTATTCACGGGATCCGGTACAATTTTATTGGACATAATTTTTATAAACCAAGCTTCATTGTTTCCAAATGAACTGTTGCTCAGGTTGAGTCCGGGGGGGGATCTGATAAATTGAACTGAAAAGTTCGGTTTGCTGAATAAATTTTCTCCCAATGACATGTTTCCGGCAACTGGTTTGTTGTTTATGACGGGCAATGGAAGGAAAAATGTCGTATTTGTCAGCGGGCCACTTGAGCGGATACTTAATTCATAAACAAAACCGTTAGAAAATCCTCTGGGATCGAGAGCCGAAGTGCATCCTGCAACTGTAAATAAGGCAAGACACAATCCAAGCCCGATTGCAAAAAAATATGGCTTCATTTCTCATCCCTCAGTCGTATTGGGTTGGATCGCGGCCTGCCAGACCGGGCTGGAAAAGTTGGGATAGGATCCTTCGGTATAGGTGAATGTCCCGTCTGCAATCTGCCACCCATGCGCATCACCGGTCGTCGTCCAGTCGAAATCGTCCTGATAAGAATTCATTGGATGTTGATCATCGTACTCTTTCCATGTATTACTTCCCGCAATTCTTGAAAATATTTCGACGCGAGTGGACGATGGTGCGGAATAGTTTACAAATATCGGGATCTTCTGCGGGATTTTTTCCGGGGTGTAAGTCAAGTCCCATATGACTTGGGATGATGTTTGATTGATTGGTAGAGGCAGCGGAAAATCGATCTTCGGGAGAAAAACCGATTCATTTCCGATAGGATAGCGGGTTTCAATGAATGAATAAGGAGATGGAACTGATCCCGGGTAACTTATCGTAACCCCATAATTATCCTCAGGAGCGATCATCGCAGCCCTGATCTCCAGGAACCATGAATTTTTTACTTGATTGGGAATTGTCTCGTTAATTACAAGTTCTTGGGGAACTTCCCGTGTTATTTCTAAAGAATAGTTTACCTTTTGGAGGGATTTTGTTGTCAGTTCATTCGCACCGATCATCGGTGTCCCATGGTTGACCGGCAATGGCACATAGATAGTGACATTCGCGACTGCCTGACTGAAGGTGATATCAAGGTCGTAGACCCGCGCGCTATGGAAAAATCCGGGTGTAAAGGAGGATTGAGTGCAACCGGAAATGAGCATTGCCAGAATGATGAAGACGGCAAAAAGTATGAAAATCTTCATTTTGAGTTCCATTTCAAAATCAAAATCTGAATCACAACTAAATAATATTTTCGATTTGAATTTGATTTTAGATTAAAATAACAATATTTATGATGTTTGAGATTTTGTACAAATTTTTACCAGTATATGTTCTGCAAATTATATGGCTGGTCATTACATGGAGATTTTTATTTCCAGATCGTTCTGTGCAGACTATGGAGTGAGATGAAAAATGAAAAATATGAGAATTGGTATCGCAATTGCGATGGTGGTTTTCCTTGCCTTTGCAGTTGCGCTACCCGTACTGGCGTGTGACCAGCAAAACGATAACGGAAAAGACGATCATTCCGGGGATCCGAAGATTATCGAGGATCAGTACCGGCATTTCGGACATGACGGTTTCGATGAGCGGCATCACTGCAAGCTTCAACCACCGTCTTCGTTCAGCAATGTCACCAACCTGACGATTGATGAATCGTTGATCAATGCCACTCCCCACTGGATGTTTCTTGCCACAGGGGAAGATGAACAGAATGCCCTGCTCAGCTATATCCGGCAGGCCAATGTCTCCCGGCAGCAAAGAGGGTCCTGGACAATGTTCCTGGAACAGATGTGGATGAAATATCCTGTCAGGTATGTTAAAACCGACAACATTTCGTCGAAGATTATACCGGGAAGCAGGATTTCCCTGAACTCAAGAGAGAATGCAACATTCCGTGAGATTGAACAGTACATCGCGGAAGACATGGATTTGCGAAGCAATGCGAGTTCACAGACTGAAACAATCAAGCCGATGTGGTACGCTGGGGGTAGTGATTCAACGCACCAAAAATTTATGAGAATCCCTTTGAATGATTTTGGGGGTATCTCAAAAACATTACAGGATTTTGCCATTCCCGCGGCAGACGCCCCTGATACCTGGACAACCGGAATTGAAGCCAATATCAACCATGGTTTCGTACCTACCGGAATATCTCTAACAACGGCACCAACTTCACTTTCGGTAATAAATGGTATCGGCATTGCCCCGGATAATTTCGGAATGTACGCGTCATTAGCAAAAATGGCATACACAGCCCATAATTACCAAACCGCGTTTACCGATATGGGATATGCCAGCCATTTCATCTCTGATGTAGGAGAGCCCTTCCATACACCCTGTGTGCAAATAATGCCGCTCGAATTTATTGACACACCATTTTCGAATATAATCTTCCCGAATACTCAGATGCTGGTAAATTACAGAGCATTGCATAACGCGCATGAAAACATGGTGGCAAATGATTTCAACTCATTCTATGACGGAAATACTCAGCGTTACGATATCATCGAACCGACATTTTCCGCAAAAGTTCACGCAGTTTATTCCTGGGAGATGAACTACCCGCTAGTGTATGCTTGTTATTGGGAGTTTGTAAAGAATCCAGTAAGTCCGGATTACATCGATAATCCTGTAATTATGCAAATTACAAAGAATCGAGTCAGTGAAACGATGAAACAGAACCGCGGGCTGGTCCAGTACATTACCGGTGGCCAGCCTCCGATGCTCACCGTAACAACCACTGCAGGCCCCGGGGGGTTCATTTCACCGTCAGGATCATCCTCAGTTCTGTATGGTAATACTCTATCACTTACAATAACCCCGAACCCGGGATACAAGATTGATCAGGTGATCGGGCAAGGTACGCTTTCCGGATCGATCTTTACCACCAATTCAATAACAACGGACCAGATTATCTCCGTGACCTTCAAGCCTATCGTAACACCGACACCTACACAGAATCCGGGAGGAACCGCAAGCTGGACTTGGTCAACTCAGGGCTGGGGTGACTGGCAGCCTTCGTGGTCAATCACCGGTCCGCAGGTCGGACCCAACTCCGCCTATGGTCCTCAGATCGAAAGCAACGCCGCTGAAGGGACCTACGGGATTTACGGGACCAACAACAATCTCCTCGCGGGATCGACACAATCGAGCATTACCAAAACATTCACCGATCCTTCCGGATCCGGATGGAATACTATAACTTTCGACGGGCTGATGACTGCAACCGATGTCCTTGGGGGACGCTGGATGACTATTACTGTCAACGGCAACCAGGTATTCGGGGGAACCGCCCAGCAGATGCCTCCCGGCAACAACGTTCCGTTTGAAATCAAACGATCATTCCCGCTCTCATCAACGGCGATAGTAACTATCGCAAACGGACAGAATCCGGCGTGGGGACCGTTTTTCGGCATGCATTATTACAAGGTGGCGTTCAGCCGGGAAAATTCCATGATGTCCATGGCTGAGGACCAGAATAGTCCCTTCGAGATACCGGACGGTTCGATAAAGGTGGACAATGAAACGGTAACCGAAATACCGACAACTTCAGAGATCCCCACAGAAAATGTTACTCCGGAGAACAGTTCATAGTTCCCGGGACAAGATTTTTTTCTTTTTTTATTTTCAGGAACGACTCCAAAAGCCATATTCCGATGAGCGGTGTTGATTATAAAAGGTGGAACCCCTCTGAAGAGTCCTTCCCGTCCGGTACCCTACTCCCGGAACCGGAACACGAACTCCGTCCCGTTTGCGGAAGAGACTTCGATATCGGCCCGGAGCTGGTGTTTTGCAAGGAACGTGATGAGCTTCAGGCCGAGCGTCTGTGATTTCGTGATGTCGAGCCCCGGCGGGAGCCCGGTGCCATTGTCCCGGACGGTCATCTCGTACATCCCGTCTTTCTTCGTGAGCGTGACGGTGATGGCAGGCGGGGAACCCCGGGCGGCGACGGTATCGAACGAATCGGGAAACGCGTACTTGAAGGAGTTGGTCACGATCTCGTTGACGATGAGCCCCGCGGGCGTTGCCCGGGGGATGTCGAGAAGGACCCCGTCCGCGTGGACGCTGACGGAGACCGAACGGGCCGAGCCGAACGAGGTCGCGATCTGCTCGAGCAGCGACGCCAGGTACTTCCCCATATCGACCTCGTCGTACATCCGGGTCTTGTACAGGGTCTCGTGGATAAGCGCCATGCTCCGCGCCCGGTTCTGCAGGTCGAGCTTGAGCGCCTTTCCCTCCGGGGTATCTTCGACCGCACCTTCCAGGCTGAGCAGCGAGATGAACGCGGTCAGGTTGTTCTTGACCCGGTGGTGGATCTCGGAAAGGAGCATGTCTTTCTCGGCAAGCGCCCGGCTGAGGTCCTCCTCCCGCCGGGCGAGTTCCTCGTTATTCTGTCGCAGCTCGTCATGGTTCACGATGAGTTGTTCGTTTAAGGCATTGAGTTCCGCGGTCCGTTCGGCAACCCGCTGTTCGAGTTCCGCGTACAGCCGCCTGAGGTCTTCTTCCGCCCGTTTCCGGTCGGTGATGTCCTCTGCAAGCACGGCAACCCCGATGATCTCATCCCCGCTCCGGATGGGGCTGTGCGAGACCCGGACGTACCGCCGCGACCGGAGCTCCTCTCCCGAATAGGCCTCTTCCACGAGCTCTTCTCCCGCGAGCGCCCGGTCGATGTTCTTCTTCGCCGTTTCCCGGTCAACCGGGACCGTCATGTACTCAAGGAGGGTGTGCCCCAGTTCGATCTCCGATCCATAGAAGGTCTTCATGATGGCAGCATGGCTCGTGTTGAAACTGGTGTACCGGTAGTCCCGGTCCACGGAGAAGATATGCGCCGGGGCGCTGTCGATGATGCCGCGCAGGGTGGAATACTGCTCCTTCAGCTTCCCTTCGGCGGCTTTTCGTTTCGTCAGCTCGATCTTTACCGTAACGATCCAGATGCCTGCGACGATGACGAGCAGGAGCAGGATGAGGATCGCGATCCGGTAATTCCGGTCCGTGATCTGCTGCTGGGTCTCGAAGACCGCCTCGGTCGGCTGCCATTTGTCCAGGATCTCCTGGTACGAGCCATCGGCTTTTATCTCCTGCAGCGCCTGGTTGATCTGGCTGAGGAGCCGGGTGTTCCCCTTTTTCACGGCAAACGCGGAGTAGGAGGACTCGATGGGGTCGCCGGTCACCCGGATGTTCGGGATGTTGTTCTCGGCAAGGACGTACGAACCCACCCGGTAGTCCACCACCACCGCGTCGAGCGACCCCGTTCCCAGCTGCCGGAAGGCGTCCGTGAAATTGGGGATAATGACCGGGCGGTCCTGCGGATCGTTCTCCAGGATCTGCTGGGGCAGGCCTCCCGCCTCGACCCCGGTCCGGAGGCCCCGGAGGTCCGTAAGATTCGAAATCCCCTGCTCATCGGTCCGGATGAAGATGGAAAAATGCGATTCCAGCAGGGGATCGGAAAAATCGTATAGCTTCCTGCGTTCATCGCTCGGGTTGATCTGGATCAGGGCATCCGCGTCCCCCTGCGCGACGAGGGCCTGGGCATCCGTCCAGTTCATGACCCGGATCTCCACCGGCTGCGGCATATGCATCGCAAGCGCGTGCACGATATCGATATCGACGCCTGCCGGAGTGGTCCCGTCCAGGGAGACGATCGGGGCGAGGTTCTGGTTCCCGAGGAAGAGGAGCGGGGTGGTATTGGCCGGAGGCACGCCGGCCGTACCGGCCGGCACCGTTGCTTTCGGGAGCTGCGGGAATGGTGTCGCGGCCATGAATACGGCTGCGACGGCGGCGATGACGGCCAGGAGGATGAGGACTGCCAGGAGTTGTTTTTTCATGCGGTATTCCTCATCCACGGGCTCCTGAGGGTCCAGGCAGATTACGGCGGGGTGACAGGTCCTGCGGACGTTCCGTCCGGTCCGGCCCCGGAGTGCCTGCTCCTTCCAGTCACTTTCCCTTGAACCTCTTCAATCTTCCCGCCATCACTCCATAGAAAACCGCGCCCACAACAATCCCCGCGACCAGGGAAACCACCGGGGCGGCCGGCACCGAGATATCGCGATAGGCGAAGACCTGGGTCTGGAGCTGGGGCACCGAGAGGAATCCCGTCACCGCGACTGCGGCGCCGAGGATCATCGCCGGCTGGAGGAGCAGGATCCGGAGGAACTGGATCTCCTTTCCGGTGAACCGCTCCTCGGCCGCGGGCTCTGAGAAGTCTTCGGAACCGTAGGCGGGCAGGATGGGCGGTTCGCCGGCCGGCATCTCATCGGTGATGAAGTCCGGTTCGGGTTCCGGTGCCCGGAACCGGTGCCTGCACCGGGGGCAGAAATTCGCGTCCGCATCCACGTCATACCCGCACTCAGGACATTCCATAGTGGATTGTTGTAGCGATCCGGTATTTATTTCCCGTCATTTCCGGAGAGCAGCCCGGGGGAAAAGAGTTGGTACACGGTATATAGTGCAATGGGCACAAGCGGTCCAGGCGGTCCGGCAAATGACGATGCCTCACAGCGATATGCTGGTCGAGAGACAAAGGCCGGCTTTTTAGCTCCTCCCTTCGAGGTGGAAGTGGTGGAGCAGGCGGTGGAAGATGGGCGTCAGGAAGATCGCGACAGAGAGGATCAGGATAAACCCGCAGTACATGGCATACAACCCGGCGAAGATCTTCCCCGGCACCGTCGTGATCACTGCCACCGGCCCCATGCCCCCCATGAGCATCGCGGCATTGAGGAACGCGTCCACGGGGCCCATCCCCTCGAAGGACATGTATCCCAGGATACCGATCGCAAGGGAGAACAGGATGATCCCGAGCGAGAGGAGGCCGTACAGGACCAGGCGCCGGTAAAACGCCAGGGCAGGGAGCAGTTTTTCTTCACGCCGTTCGAGGCGTTCCAGCAGCATACCGGTATGTACGCAGCCGGAGGGATATATGGATGGCGGGAACGGGTGCGGGTGTAGCGGGGGACCGGTATCACAGACAAGTGAGCAGGTGAAGACCGCGGGAGATACCTTATTAGTACCAACTCTAATCTCTCTATTGAATAGTTCTCATGGGAGGGTAACAGAACCCGTTACCAAACGAACATGCGGGAACCCCACAGGTGATACGTCTGAACATTTCCCGGCCCCCCGTTTACATCGCCGCGACCGTTCTCCTCATCTTCTTCGTGCTTCAGCTCATCCCTGCTGCCGGATCCCCGGCTTTTCCCGTCGGGTCCCGGTTTTCTTCGGTCCTGCCGGCCATGAACCCGGTGGTACATTCCGGCGCACGGTCGGTGGCGGCGCCGGTTACGGGAACCAGGGATACCGGCATGATCCTTCCCGGGATGCAGACTGCCGTCGGAAGAGTCACGGCATCCCGACCCCTCCTCGAGAGGACCGGGAGCCTGTTCACGCCGTTTGTATCTTCGCTGGTCGTGTTTGCACTCTCTGCGGGAATATCGGCGGTACTGATACTCTTTCTCCGCAGGAAGTACCCGGAACCCGCAGGCCGGCAGCCGGAAACGACGACGAACCGCGCTTTCCTTGCGGCGGGTTCGTATATCGTCCTCGGTTCGGTACTTGCCGTCCTGTCAGTCCTCGTCATGACCGGACTCGCGGCGCTGCCCGCCGGGCCCGCCATCGTCACCGGGGGAAAAATCCTGTGCGTCCTCTGCTTCTATCTCTCGGTATCCTCGTTCTTCCAGGCCCAGGGGATCCTCCGTTCAGCCTCGTTTCCGGGGATCACCACCCTGCACGGCGTGCTGGCCGCCCTCGCCATCATGGGCTTTGCGTTCCTGATGTTTGAAACCCCCGAGCGCCGGGGAATTGTCCAGTTCCTGCTTATCGTTGCGCTCGCAGCCTCCGCGGTCCTTCCGTTCTGGCAGATCAGGAGACAGCCGCAGTCATCTCCCGGCGCAACTCCTGCCGGTAGGGCTGTCCAGGCACCCGATCAGAGGTCGGCAACGGTCGTTTACCCCGCCGGCAGCGGTGAATCCGGCGGGGACCGGGCAGGCGAACCAGCCGGTCCCGTCTCCGGTTTCCCGCCACAACTGAAGGGTAACTATTACGATGTCTCGTACATCGGCAGCGGCGGGTTTGCGATGGTTTTTTCGGCATTCCGGAAATCGGATGGTGAGAAGGTAGCGATCAAAATCCCGCTCAGCCATGACGAGGCGACCGGTAAAAGTTTCCTCAACGAGATCCATGTGTGGGAAACCCTCCGCCACCCCAACATTGTCAGGGTATCTGCGGTCAATATCCTCCCCGTGCCCTATGTCGAGATGGAGTTCGTCCCGTCGTCCCTCGACACGCTCAAAAAACCGCTCCCCCTCCCCCGGGCGCTGAAGATGATTGCCGGGATCGCCGATGCACTCGGCTACGCGCACGGGCTCGGGATCGTCCACCGCGATATCAAACCCCACAACATCCTCCTGGACAGCGACCTGACCCCCAAAATTACCGACTGGGGCATGAGCAAGGATCTCTTCGGCGGGTCCTACAAGAAGTCGAGCATCGTGGGGTACTCGGTGGACTATGCCGCTCCCGAACAGCTCTCGCCGGCCCTGTTCGGGAAGACGGACCAGCGCACCGATATTTACCAGCTCGGGGTCGTCTTTTACGAGCTGGTCACCGGGTCCCTCCCGTTTCCGCAAAACAACGTTGTCGATACCGCGGATGCAGTGGTCCACACGGTCCCGGCCCCCCCTTCGCGACGCAACCCGGACGCCGCCCCGGTGGACGGGATCATCCAAAAGTGCCTCGAAAAGGAGCCGTCGAAGCGGTTCCAGTCCGCACCGGAACTCCGCGATGCGCTTCTCCTTGCGGAAGCAGGGAGCCTTCCGATGAACTATTCGCAGTTTTCCTTAAGCGAACTGGCAGCACGCGTCATTGACTCCGGGGAGTACGCCACGATGGCAGAGATCGTCACCGAAGTCCCTTCCGATCTGTGTCTCGAAGGGGATTTCAAAAAACTCTCGACCGTGCTCGATACCCTGGTCTCCAATGCCGTGACGTACTCGAAACCCCCGCGGAAGATCCGCGTGGCGTACCAGTCCTCCCCTGAGGACCTGTTCCACCATTTATCCGTCCGGGACAACGGGCCCGGGATCACCGGGACCCGGCTTGACAGCATCTTTGCGCCACCGGGTACACCCGCCGGGGACGGGAAGCCCGGTCTCTCGCTGGCGATCGCCAAAAAATTCGTCCAGATGCACGGGGGGTACATCAGCGTTGACAGCATAGCAAACATCGGGAGCACCTTCACAGTCCACATCCCGAAAACCCCGCCGGGACGGGCCTGAGAGCGGGGCGGAATTTTTTATATCAGCCACCCCTTTCCTGCGGGAACCTGCCGGGAACAGTCAGTCGAAGATGCCTTGCATCTTCTCCTCCTCGTGGTCTGAAGACCACTCGGAAGTCGAAGAACGCTGATGCGTTCTTCTCCAGCTACTGCTTCCCTGCGGGAACCAGTAGCTCCCCCAATCCCTTTATTTTCCTGCATCCCATCCTTAACCATGGCAGTCCACCCCATCGAGGAGCGCTACGGGACGGCGGAGATGCGCGCCGTCTGGAGCGAGAGGAACCGGTTCGCCTGCATCATCGACGCAGAGGTCGCCCTCGCGAAGGCCGAGGCAAAGGAGGGGATGATCCCGGCGCAGGCGGCGTCCGGGATCGGGAAGAACGCGAAGAGTGCGTCGCTCGAACGCGCAAAACAGATCGAGGAGGAGATCAGCCACGACATGATGGCGATCGTGAAAGCGATCTCCGAGGTCTGCGGGGACTCCGGCCGGTGGGTGCACTACGGGGCGACCAGCAACGACATCCTCGACACGGCGACCGGGCTCCAGCTGAAGCAGTCCCTCGACCTCCTGGACGCAAAACTCCGGCGGCTCCTTTCCGTGCTCCTGAAGCGTGCGGAGGAGAACAAGAACCTCGTCTGCATCGGCCGGACGCACGGGCAGCACGGGGTGCCGACGACCTACGGGCTCCGGTTCGCCATCTGGGCAAGCGAGATCGGCAGGCACATCGAGCGGCTCGCGCAGATGCGGCCGCGGGTCGTCGTGGGGCAGATGACCGGCGCGGTGGGGACGCAGGCGGCGATGGGGGACAAGGGCATGGAGGTGCAGGCGGCGATGATGGAGTTCCTGGAGATCGGTTCGGTGGACGTCTCGAACCAGGTCATCGCCCGGGACCGGTACGCGGAATACTTCCTGTTCTGCGCAAACGTCGCGACCACGCTCGACAAGATCGGGATCGAGATCCGCTCGCTCCAGCGGACGGAGATCGGCGAGGTCGAGGAGGCGTTCGGCAAGAACCAGGTGGGGTCGTCGACGATGCCGCACAAGCGGAACCCGATCAGGTCCGAGCAGGTCTGCGGCCTTGCCCGGATCATCCGGTCTTCGGTCGAACCCGCCCTCGGCAACAACACCCTCTGGGACGAACGCGATCTCACCAACTCCTCCTGCGAGCGCGTGCTCTTCCCGGAGGCGTCCATCCTCACCGACCACTGCCTCCGGCTGATGGCGGTAGTGCTCGAAGGCCTCGTGATCAATACAAAAGCGATCCGCCGGAACCTCGATTTCCTCCACGGGATCAACATGGCCGAGTCGGTGATGATCGAGCTGACGAAGAAGGGCATGAGCCGGCAGGACGCCCACGAGCGGGTCCGGGCGGCAAGCATGCAGGCGCTCGAGCAGGGGCGGCCGCTCGCCGACGTCCTCGGCGCGGATGCCGGGGTGGCGAAGTACTGCACGAAAGCGGAGATCGCCACGCTGCTCAACCCCGACACGTACATCGGCACCTCGGTG
>DASPUR010000068.1:0-3518 GCA_035622795.1 Methanoregula sp.
GGTTATGCCGGCGAAGATCCGGCTCCTTCCCGACTGCGTCTTCAGGCAGAGCAACCCTGCAGTCGTCGGGGTCCGGGTGCTCGGGGGCAAGCTCCGCAGCGATGTCGACCTCATAAAAACGGACGGGAAAAAGGTGGGGCACCTCAAGACGATGCAGCTCCGGCAGGAATCGATCCGGGAGGCAGATGCAGGCCTCGAAATTGCTATCTCGATCGAAGGGGCCACGGTCGGCAGGCAGGTCGCGGTGGGCGACGACCTGCTTGTCGATATACCGGAACGGCACGTGAAAGTCCTCGAGCGCGAGATGCTCAAGACCCTCAATACCGGCATGCAGGAGGTCCTCGCAGAGTTCACCTCCATGCGCCGGAAGACCGAACCGTTCTGGGGCAAATAGGCCGGGCCTGCCGGGCTACGCGAGGGTTTATGAGCCGCCCGGTATAATTAAATGGGTACTTCTCGTGTGTAGGCTATCATGCCGGCAGCCAGAGAGACGAAGAAACCATCCCCCGGGCTGGATCTTCCCGTGAGACCAATATGGAGCAGATTACATGGTTGATTTCAAAGTAGTCGTATCGGACCCCAAGACGGGGCGCGCCTTCAACGTCGACGCAAGTGGCGGGGCAGCAGGATCAATTGTCGGAAAACGGATCGGGGACGAGCTGGACGGGGGCCCCATCGGGCTTGCAGGCTACCGGATCCGGATCACCGGAGCTTCCGACCGGACCGGGACCACTGCAAAGCACGGGTTGCCGGGCGCGGGCCGCCGGAAACTCCTCCTCGCGGGTGGCGTCGGGTTCCATCCGGCAATGGACGGCGAGCGCAGGAGAAAGATGGTGCGCTCGAGCGAGATCACACAGGACTTCGTCCAGATTAATGCACAGGTAACGACCTACGGCGAAAAGCCGCTGGACGAGCTCTTCCCCAAGGTCGAGGGGGAAAAGAAAGCCGAGAAAAAAGCCCGCGGAAGAAAATAAAATATTTTTTTGTTTCGACCGGATTCCGGTCGCTGTAAACTGGTTTGCGTTACACAGCGGCACTGATACTGACTACGCCAAAGGCCGACTGGTTCCTGCCGAAGGTGAGGGCTTTCCCGTTCTTCCAGATCTCGACGTCGATCTCGTGCGTGGTGGAGCGGTCCTCCTTATGGAACGAGGCAGTGACCGTGCCGGTCGCATTCTCGACAGGGAAGATACGGTCCCCCGAGCTCCGGACGGCAGCCGGGGCGCCCGTGACCCCATAGGTGCCGGAGAATCCTCCAAGGTAACTGACCTTTACATATACGCCGGAATCCGGGACGGTGACCGGCGTGGGCGTGGCTATGATCAGTGTCGGGGTAGTGCCCGCGGATGCCTGGCCGGAGCCGGAGCCTGAGGTCCCGCTGCCGGTGGGAGTTGCCCCCGTCGTGCCTGTTTTGGCCGGCGCTGCCGGTGAACCTCCTCCGCCCAGGTAAAAGACGAGCGCGAGGATGATGACCACAACAATTCCCCCGATGGCCGCGTACGCAACCCAGGGTTTCTCAAACGAACTGCTTCTTCTCCTTCTTCCGTTTCTCATGGCGGGTTCAACTCTGGAGCACTTTAATGATCAGAATACCTATACCAGTATATCATTACGGAAAATCAGCGAAATAGTTTGTCGTTTCCGGCTCGCCATTTATCCGGAAGGATCCCCCGGCCTGCATGCCGTCCGTTCAGCTCCGGGTGATGCCCTGGCGGAGCTCTTCCCGGAGATCATCGAAAGGGACACCGTATTTCCGGGCAAGGATAACAAGCGCAGCCTGAGGGAGGAGATTGCCGTCGAACCCATCCTTAATGAGGGCGTTCATCCGGGAAACCACCTCGGTGTTCTGGATTTTTTCAGCCTCTGCGATCCGTTCTATCAGCTGCTGGACCGGATCATTCCGTTCGAATATCGCCGAGGCGGGCCGGAAGCCGATCGGGATAGTGATTTCGGCACTATCGAAACCCGGGGAATAAATCCCGTTTTCAAGCCTGAGGAGCCCGTCCTCCTCGGCTCGCCGGATGAGCTGGTTTGCCTGATCGGTATTCATCCACTTCCGGTCGAGCGCATAGTAGTAGACGAGCTCGTTCTTCCGCATCCCCGCCTTCCGGGTGTGCCGGAAGGGGGCTGCAATCGTTATCCGGAGCGTCAACCCGGAGCACCAAGAAGGATTCTCTTCATATCGAGCGCATCGAGGCCCTCACCGCTCCCTTCCTTGGCAATGTCGATGTCCGTACGGGAGACCTGGTCGGTGAGCCTGACGTAGAAGATCTCGTTTGCGATCGGGACTTTCCCACCACCCCTGAGGGCAAGAGCGAGCACGGAGACCTGCAGGTCTGCCGCTTCCGTGATGACGCCCGGCCGGAGGACATCGGGCGTGATATCGCCGAATGTTGCGCGGTCGATCGCGATCCTGACCTTGGTCTTGACCTTGACCAGCTCCTTGCCGGTCGTCTTGGTTGACTCGTCGCCGTCCAGACCTGCGATGTGCCTCAGGGTCTCATTGAACGGCATCCCCATAGCAAACGAGAGATCCACCCGCTGGGGGAAACGATAATAGATCCTTCGCATAGCTACACTATGCTCTTTTCCAAGAGAAAAAAGGTTGCTGGATCGTCGTTTATGCGAGCAGCACTGCGTTGATGACGCCGTCCTGGCCGGGGCGGCTCATGATCCGGGCGCGTCCGATCTCGGTCTTGATAACTGCGCCGCGGGTGAGAAGGTTCCGCCGGACGTAGTTCGGGTTGGCGCTGTTCTCTTCAACAGTCTCGATCTTCACTTTCTTCGTCTCGCCGTTCGCGGGGTTGGTGACATTGGCAAAATTCGCCCGCAGTGCACGGGACTTCCCGTTTCCTCCGAACGTGCGGATCATGCATCTCCGCTCTTCCCCGATATGGGTGTCTGCAGGTGCAAGCCCGATCTCCGATCTCCGCTTCATTGCAGCCGGGCGGCGCCTGCCTCCGGTTACCTTCCGCACTGATTCTCGCTGCCAGAGCATGGTATCACTCACGTAGTATTCTTGCGGGAACAACGGTCCCCGAGTGGTGCTCTATATATTCCCTTCTGAATTATTTATAGTACTCACCAGATCGGATCTGGCTTTCAGATAACCGGTGTCTTCCGGACATTGGAATAAAACAGGTTTCACACTCTCCTTGTGGCCCTCCCGGAACGATTGCTCCCGGGGGAACGGAGATCCCCTGATCCGAACCGGGTAAAAATAAGCGGGGGTAATTCCTGATATTCACCTGAGGATCTCTTCGAGGAGGGCAACGATGCCGTCCCCTGTTTTGAGGTTGGTCCGGAAGACCGGCATGCCGGGATTGTACCGGTGAATATCTTTCTCCATCCGGTCGAGATTTGCCCCGACCAGCGGGGCGAGATCCACCTTGTTGATGACACCTATGGTCGAATCCCGGAACATCATCGGGTGCTTGTTGACGACATCGTCGCCCTCGGTCGAACTGACGATGACGACCCGTTTCTCGGCGCCGAGCCTGAAATCGGTGGGGCAGACC
>DASPUR010000069.1:0-2064 GCA_035622795.1 Methanoregula sp.
CTTTCCGGCCAGACGCTCCCGTTGTCCCCCGGCACCGGGGGCGTTTACCGGAACGATCGGAGGTCGATCATCTGCGAGGGCCGGAACCGGCTCAGCTCCCGGAACCGCTCGAAGCAGGCCATCGCCTCCTCCTCCCGGCCGATCTTCGAGAGGGCGAGCCCCTTGTCATGCCAGCACATCGCGTCCCGGGGATCGATCCCGAGCGCCTCGTCGAAGTATGGGATCGCCTCCGCGAATTTCCCGAGATTTGCCAGGCTGACACCGAGATTGGTGAGGACGACGGCAACGCCGGGGTTTAAGCCGATGCACGCCCGGTACGCTTCCGCTGCCTCATCAAACCTCCCGAGGTCAGCGAGCGATACGCCCCGGTTGTACAGCGCCTTGGGGTACCGAGATTCGATCGCGAGGACCCGGTCGAAGCAGGCAAGGGACTCCTCCGCCTCGTCCGACTGGTAGTGGCAGTTCCCGAGGATAAACCACGCCTCGGCGTGAGCGGGGAGGAGTTTTACCGCCGGTTCCAGGCACGCTTTCGCACCGGTGTACCGCCCGAGCCGGTAGAGGGCGAGGCCCCGCATGAACCAGGCATCGGGCGACAGGGGTGAGTGCTGTGCCGCCTGCTCAGAGAGATCCCGGGCCTGCCCGGAGAACCCGAGCCGGTCGAGCGCCGCCGCGAGGGCCACGAGGTACCGGGCTTCCCCGGGGCGGAGAGCGATCGCCGCCTCGAACGCACCGATCGCCTCACGGTACCTGCCCGCACAAAAGAATTCTGTCCCTTCAAAGTACCGCTCTTTGTCCTGCCCGCTTCCCTCCGGTTTCGGATCCCCGGGTTCCCCTGCCGCCGATGCCCCGCCCGTTGCCATGACCGGAGAGATCGGGTCCCGGGATATAACCCTTGCGTGCAGAAAAGAAGTGTGCCGTTACCCGCCCGGGCGATACGGTTTTTCGTCCCGGACTCTAGTAGGACGAAAGCTGGGCCGGCCTGCCGCGTGCGGATGCGACGATCTCACCGGTGTGATCGAGGAGACCGGCGAGGTAGGTGGCGGCCCATTCGGCGCCCCGGTACTCAAAAAAGGGCCGGTACGATCCCTGGACCTCGTTTCCCTCCTTCTCGAACCGGAGGAGCCCGATCGGCGACCCGCCGCGTTTGACCAGCATATTCAGTTCGTCGAGCGGTCGGGGGGATGAACTGAAGACGAACTCCGTGTCGTCCTCGAACCCCACCGCTATCGCGACCATCCATGCGCTCTTTGCTTCCGTGCGCATCTCTTCGACCAGATCGGCAGTTTTTCTCATCAGCTCTTCCTGTGATGGGGTACGCGTTCATTGCATAAAGCATGCGTTTTTTTGTCCCGGTGCCCGGGCCGGGGGTTCGGGTCCTGCGGGAGAAGGCCGGGTGAGCCGCCCGCCGGGGCCCGGCCTGTCCGCCAGCGGGAGAAGCGTCCGGGCCCGTCCTCCGGAACCCTTATCCCGATGCCGGAAGAACAAAAACAGGGATACCATGGACGGGGAGCCGGAGGAAGACGAACCGTGTGCCCAGTGCGGGCTCTGCTGCCGGATCTTCGGGCCGCAAATTGCGCCGACGCCAGAGAACCTGTTCATCTGGATGGAACAGGGGAGGACCGACATCCTCCGCTGGTTCGTCGCCACGCTGGAGGACGGGACTTCCGTTACCTGCACCGATCTCCGTGCCGGTGACCTTGTAAACCTCGTCTCGGCCGGGCTGCGCGACCCGGGGACCGGGGGGTACGTCACGGTCTGCCCCTTCCTGCGCCGGGTCGCAAAGGGACGGTACCTCTGCGGCATCCACCCGGTCAAGCCCGAGATGTGCTGCACGTACCAGCCGTGGGTGTGGGGCGAGACGTACTTCAACCGGTGCCCCTCGCTCAAAGCCGGCCGGAAATGCCGCTGGCCGCTCTAAAATACCCTGAACCATCGGACTGTTGCCGTCCGCGTCAGCTCCTTTGGCAGCTTCTGTGAGTAGATATAGATCCCGAGCTGACCTTTGATCGTGAACTTCGACAAGCGGTACTGGCTCCTCATTGCAGCGGCGATGGCCTGCGCCAC
>DASPUR010000070.1:0-2119 GCA_035622795.1 Methanoregula sp.
TTTGAATGCCGAAAGGTCGCCATGGAACGAGAAACCGGCGTTATGGATCTTCCCGCTCCTTTTAGCAGCGTCGAGGAACTCCAGGACGCCGAGCGTCTTCATCTTCTCCCAGCTCTCCCGTGCAAGGCTGTGGAGGAGGTAGAAGTCGATATGGTCGGTTTTGAGTGTTCCCAGCTGGGTATCGAGGATACGGTCCATGTCCTTCCGGTCCCGGACGGACCAGGGCGGGAGCTTGGTCGCGATATTGACCTTCCCGCGGTACCCGCCGGCGAGCGCCTGTGCGAGGATCGGCTCGCTCCTGCCGAAGTGATAGAGCGGTGCCGTGTCCACGTAGTTGACGCCGCGGTCGATGGCCGACCGGAGCTGGGCGATTGCCCGCTCCTCGTCGATGCCGCCGCTCCTCCGCTGCGGCAGCCGCATGAAGCCGAAGCCGAGGATGGAGAGTTTCCCGCCGGTTTTCGGGACGGTTCGGTACAGCATGGTCTCACCGTAAAAGGACCTGTCAGGTCGTTTTTAGTATCAGGAGTTCCGGGATATGTACATTCGCACGTCCGGGCGGATGGGCCGCGGACGTTTGCGTGACCTTCATATAATATGCGGGAGATGGAGTGTCTCATGAGCGCGGACAACCGCTGGTCATTCCCCGATCTTGATGAGACCGTCAGCTGGTGCGCGGAACGCCACGGGCAGGGCATCCGGTGCACCGTGGCGTCCCTCGATGAATTCGCACGGAACCGGGACCATGCGGCAGCCGCGGTCCGGGCAGCGGTCGCAGCCGTCAGGGCACTTGCGGTCAGCCACCCCGACTGCTCGGTATCGCTCAAGCCCACGGCACTCGGCGTCCTCTTCGATAAGGAAGAGTACCGGCGTAACCTTGCCACCGTCGTGGGCGAGGCAAGAAAGAACGGGATCGGCATCGAGATCGATATGGAGGGGAGGGACCTTGTCGATGCCACGCTCCATTCGGCGGGCGATGTCGCAGTGGAATACCCGGTCACCGTCGCCCTCCAGGCCTACCTCGACCGGACGCTCGACGACTGCGACTTCTGTATCAACCGCGGGATCCGGATCCGGATTGTGAAAGGTGCGTATCTCGGGGACACCGGGGACTTCCCCGCTGTCCAGCAGAGGCTGAAGATGCTCATAGCCCGGATCGCGGGTTCGGGTGAGAATTTCAGTATCGGTACCCACGATCCGGAAGTCCTTGCATGGATTACGGGAGAGGCGGGGATCCCCCGGCACCAGGTCGAGCTCGGGTTCCTGAAGGGCCTCGCCGAGCAGACGAAACTCCGGCTCGCCGCCGACGGCTGGGACGTGTCCGAGTACGTCCCCTTCGGCCAGCAGGGCGGGGCTGCGTACCGCAACCGCCGCGAGCGTTACCTGAAGCTGCTCAAGGATGTCGGGCGCGAGGCGGCGCCGTGATAATCCGGAATGATTTTTCTCCCTTATCAGGATTATAAAACCAAATAGTTGATAGAGCGAGGTACTGTTTCGATTTTGATCTGGGCGCCCCCCAAACCCCCTTCCAAAACAAACTCCCGCCACAGGCAGGCAGTTTGTTTTGGTGGGGGAGTCAGGGTGGTAAAATCCTTCTGATTTCTTTGGCAGCAGGTTTTGTTTTTATGGAAATCTTGCTCTTGAAAATCTGATGTACGATGCCCGCCGCCGCTCCCGCGGAGCGAGTCCAAGATTTCCTGCGGAAATCTTCTCCAGCGACTTCGTCGCTCCCCGCGGCGGCTTCACTTACCGGTTTATTTTTGCGTGCAGGTAATTTGCCCCGCCGTGCAGCGAAGTTCTTCGAACTTCTCGACTCCGCGTTCTGAGGAACGTCTCGTACCCGAAGCGGCCCTGAGGCGGGGAACCCTCGCCAGACTAGAACATTTTTTCATTCATTTCCTCGTTTCTAAAAATAATTACTTTCCTCCGCACGTCCCCCGTCCCCCAACCTTAAAATACCCTCCCGGCCACTCTAGCAGCAGGGGAAACGAGAACGTGACGCTGTACCGCTGCGATGTCTGCAATGTCTTCGAGTACGAGACGGCCCGCGGGAACTCACTGACGGGCATTAAGCCCGGGACCGAGCCGCAGGATTTCCCCGACAGCTGGGTGTGCCCCATCT
>DASPUR010000071.1:0-11526 GCA_035622795.1 Methanoregula sp.
GTGGAACGTCTGGTCCCATGATCCGGATTTCTGGGCGTCAATGTTGAGGACGGTCACCGTCCAGTCGCCGATAGGCGTTCCATCAGGAATCTTCAGGCTGCAGGAGATCTTCGGGCCGGGACTGGTCTGGACGTTCGTGATGTACATCGGGTCGATGGTCGAAGATCCCATCGTGAACGAGACTTTATCGAGGTCCCCGAAATTCTGCCCGCTTATGGTCAGGCCTACGGTATCGCCGATTGCAGCCGTGTTGGGATAGACGGAGGTGATGATCGGGGCGGCTTCACCCACTTCAAAAGCACCCGCTAGTATTGCCGATCGTCCGTCCGGGTTGACCACGACGACATTGTAATAGCCCTCGTCAGCGTTATTGAGGTTGAAAGTACCCGTCACGCTTGTGGATGTGACCGAGACTGCACTGGCCGTAACCGTCGGACTGCCGCCCCTGACGAGTTTGGCGGTCGCCCCGGTCTGGAAATTACTGCCGGAGATCGTCAGTGTAACCGTTGTCCCCGTGCCACCGGATGTGGGGGTAACATTGGTCGCGCCGGGTCCCGCGCTCGAGAAGGTCGTCTGGACTACTGTCGGTACTGTCGGGGTTACGACAGGGGCAGACGAAAGATCGATGTGAGTTATTTTTGCCGGATACAGCTTCTCGAAGAGCGTCCGCGAGATAGAGTTGTTTGCGATACCGTTTCGCTGCCATGATCCATCGGAATTCCTGTACACGAGCGCACGCGTATACGCATCTTTTGACGTGTCGTACGAGAGGACAAGATAGAATTCATCGGTGGCTGACGCGGTTTTTGCCGCGATATCGCCCGCACCGTACTTGTCCGGGGGGGCAGTTGTCGGGACCGGTGTGGAGCTTTGTGACGAGGATCCCGAGCACCCGGCCGCCATTACGACGGCAATGATTAAGAGGCCGGCAAGAAGGCCGTACTGTTGCTTTTCTCTCATATCATACCATTCCGCACGAAGAGGGTAAAAGATTTCTCCAGCGGGAAATCGGGGCGAAAGGATGAACCGGGCGTTGTAAAAAAAAACCAAATCCCCCGGCCGGTTCTGTCGGTGAAGACTCCCGGCGGTGTTCGGGAGAACCTCCTTCAACGCCCGGAGCGGGATTTCCTTTTAGATCCAGCCGCGGAGCTGCATTGCCGCAACGACTCGTTCCACCGCGAGTGTATATGCTGCCCGCCTCAAATCGACATCGTTCTTCCGGGCAAGCTCAAACACCTCCCTGTACGTCTCCGTGATCTTCTTTCTAAGCCTTGCATTCACGGTAGCCGCGTCCCAATGGTCGAGGTCTGCGTTCTGGATCATCTCGAAGTACGACACGATCACTCCGCCGGCGTTGCAGAGAAAGTCGGGAATGACGTGTATTCCGCGGGAAAAGAGGATCCGGTCGGCATCGGAAGTCACGGGGCCGTTTGCAAACTCTGCAACTACCCGCGCCCTGATAGTGTCCACATTCCTCGCGGTGATCGCGTGTTCGAGGGCGGCGGGAATGAGAATATCGACGTCCAGGGCGAGAAGTTCCTCGTTTGACAACGGCTCCGATCCGCAATACCCCGCGACTGATCCGGTCGCCTTTTTGTGGGCTGCGACTGCGGCGATATCGAGACCGTTATCCTGCCGGATTGCCCCACTGCTGTCGCTGACTGCGATTATCCTGCACCCGAAATCCCTGGGACCGATCAGCGCTGCATTGTACCCTACGTTGCCGAAGCCCTGGACAGCCACCCGGGCGCCATGGAGATCCAGACCGAGCCGGGATGTTGCTTCGGCGACCGCAAACCATCCGCCGAGGGCGGTAGCCTCCATCCTGCCCTCCGATCCCCCGAGCGGCAGCGGTTTGCCGGTCACTGCCCCGAAGGAGGCCCGGCCTGCCAGTATCGAATATTCGTCCATCATCCACCCCATCACCTGGGCGTTCGTGTTCACGTCCGGGGCAGGGATGTCGCGCTCGGGTCCTATCATCTCGTAAATTGCCTGGATATACGCCCGGCTGAGGCGCTCGAGTTCGGGAGCGGACATAATTTTCGGGTTGCAGATCACACCGCCTTTGGCGCCACCGAGCGGGAGGTTGTACAGGGCGCATTTCCAGGTCATGAGCGCTGCGAGCCCCCGGATGGTATCGATCGTCCCTTCAGGATGAAAGCGAATACCGCCTTTCATAGGCCCCAGCGCATGGTTGTACTGTACCCGGTACCCGCGGAAGGTATGGATGCGGCCGTTGTCCATCCTTACCGGGAGGGCGACATGGATCTCGCGCCGGGGAGTCCTGAGCACCTCTTCGACATTAGGGTTGAACGCGAGTGTTCCTGAGCAGGTGCAGAGCTGCTGCTTTACCGATTCAAAGAGGTTCTCTCCTTTCAGGTCTTCCATGGGGCGTCTCCTGCGGTACTTACCGTTGGTACCATCTTAAAAGGATCGGTGGGAGAGCCGTGACAGAACCGCTGCTGGTTGCGGCCTGTGCCGGCGTCGGATGTTCCCCGCCCGGTTCACCGGTTGTCAGGGACCATGACCGTGGTATAATTCCGGAAAAGGTACCAGTGAATCCCGGCGAGGGCCGCTAAGGAGAAGAGTGCTGAGAGGATCGTTTCGGTCCCGGGACCTGCGAGATATGCCGGATCGATGCCTCCCGCCATGAGAAAGACGCTGATGCCCGAGGAGGCGATTGCCGTAGCGTATATGTCGCGGACCGAGAAGTAAAATACAGCCAGGATTATCCCGCCCGCCAGAAACCACGAGACCCCCGCTTGAGCCGGAGGCGCATTCCCGTTGACAAGCGAAGTCAGGGTAAAAACAAGTGCAGTCGATACGACCCCCACAGGAATGGATACCCTCGAACCCCCCGGCCGGACGTATGCCTGGATGTGTGTTCCGGTAAGTACCCAGCAGACCATGACCGAGGCCACTGCCGTGGGCAGGAGGAGGAGGAACGCGCTGCCGAACGCTACCCGGTCGGGACCAAACGGGTTCCAGAGGATGACCGCAACATACCCGGCAATCGCAGTCCCGAGGCAGGCGGTAAGTGTCCGGGCCGGGGTACGGAAGCCGATCTGGAACATGTTCACATCTCCCGTGAGGAACGACCGGCGGATAATGAACACGGGCACCAGCGTGCCGGTCAGGATGCACGCGATGACGGTATAACTCAGGAGGCCCCCGGGATCGGCCCGGGAGAAGAGGTGCCGGTTCCCTTCCAGCAGGAAGGTCTCGAGAAGCCACGCTGCGCAGAGGATAAGAGGTATCAGCACGAGACGAATACTGTTTTGCCTGTCAGGAACGGCCGGGACTCCTCCACTCCCGTCCGATCCCGGGATTTTTCCGGTAGTCGTCATTTCTCATTTCCCGCTCTATTTTTCCGGCAGAGGGTTGGCTATTTCCGCGCTGCCAGAAGCCCGGCTATAGCCTTTTCCCGGTCTGCAGCGGTGCGGACGGGTGCCGGCACCTGCCGTTCGAAGCTCGGGAAACTCCGGTTATAGAACATGCCGAGCCCGATCTTTGCGTCACTATTATAGTCCCATTCCCTTGCTTTTATGCACGCCGATTCGAAATTGTCCAGATCCTGATCGGGCATCTCGTATACCCTCGGGTTGTAATAGTCAGTTGCGGGGAAGAAGGTGGCACAGATCTGGAGGACGTCGATGAACGAGAAACCGCGGTGGGCGATCCCTCCGGTAACGAGGCGCTTCAGCTGCTCCATCTTCCTTGTGTACCCCCGGGCGACATAGGTGGCCCCGCTCGCGAGCATGAGTTCGATCGGGTTGAACGGGAACTCTACGGTCCCGGCCGGTGTGGATTTCCCCCGGAACCCGAGTGGAGAGGTGGGAGTGTACTGGCCGGTCGTGAGCCCATATACCCGGTTGTTATGGACAATGACAGTGATGTCGATGTTCCGTTTTGCGGCAAAGATGAGATGGTCGAGTCCCTCGGCGTACGAGTCGCCGTCTCCGGAACAGCAGATGACGGTCAGCTCCGGGTTTGCGAGCTTGATCCCTACCGCAGCCGGAACGGCCCTGCCGTGGAGTGAATAGAAGCTGTTGATATTGAGGTAATCGGCCATCTTGGCGTGGCACCCGATGCCGGTCACGAGCACGACATTATCGAGGGATTTTCCCTCCTTCTCCAACCCTTCGAGGATGGTCTTTAAGGTGAACTGGATAGAGAAATTCCCGCACCCCGGGCACCAGGTGTTTTGGGCCGGCGTTATGAGTTGCCGTCCTGCCATAATCAGATCACCCCGGCAAGACGTTCCTCTAGTTCTTCGGGAGTGAAAGGGCGTCCGTCGGCTTTGAGGACTCGTTGGTCCGCACGAACCCCGTATCGGCCTGCAAGATCTGCCAGCTGCCCGGTTGCGTTCTCTTCGACGGCAATGATTTTTTTCACACCCGAGAGCGCCGAATTCAGCTGATCGAGCGGGAAGGGAGAGAGGACAACCGGGCGGATCACTTTCAGGCCGAGGCGCTCCCCCGTCTCGTCGCACACACACTTGGTCGAACCCCAGCAGAGGATGGCTGTCGTTGCATCCTTTGCGCCGGAAACCACGACCCCGGCATAACCCTCCATCCCTTTGGCGAGGCTCCTGCCTTTGCGGAGGCGCTTTTGCGTCATCATCTCAACCATCGCTCCTTCTTCGGTAGTAATACCGGATTCATCGTGGGCATAACTGTCTACCTTGACCACCGCCCTTTCTCGTCCGGGGAAGGCTAGGGATGATATGCCCGACGGGTTGTCAGCATAGCGATGGTATTCACCGGACCCGTCCCAAACCGGGATCCCACGGCGGGCGATAGCCGGGACCTTTTCGGGATCGATGCTGTATGTCCCCTCCGAGAGGGTCTTGTCCGCGAGGACAAACGCCGGCACCTGGTAATTCCAGGCAAGATCCATGACAACGGCGGACCAGTACAGTGCTTCCTGCCCGTCTCCAGGAGCGACGATGAGGCGGGGGAACTCTCCCTGACCCGCGCTGAGTACGAAGTGGAGCTCGGTCTGTCCGGTGTAGGTCGGGAGACCGGTTGACGGTCCGGTCCGCTGGGAAACAAGGAGGACGATCGGGAGCTCGGCCATCCCTGCAAAAGAGAGTCCTTCAGTCATGAGACAGAATCCTCCGCCGGATGTCCCGACTGCAGTCCGTTTGCCCGTGTAGGCAAAGCCAAGTGCCATCAGCATCACGGCGATCTCGTTCTCGGGGTGGATGACTTCGACCCCGAGCGCCGGCCCATGCTCCGCGAGGAAATGGAGAAGGCTTGAAGACGGGGTCATGGGATATGATACATATGCCTCCATCCCCCCCTTTGCAAGGCCAAGGCCGATCGCCTCGTTACCGGTGAGGAGCGGGAGGGGGGCATTCCCGCCCATACCGACCGGCCGGATCGTAGTCATCCGGTCGAATGCCCGCCGGGCAACCTGCAGGTTTTTCCCGGTCGCTTTTGGCATGTGTGCTTTTAAGACTCCCTCAACGGTCTCCCAGGGAATACCGGCGGCTTTTGCAAAGGCACCGATCATCGCGGTGTTCCCCATTATCTCGGGTGCCTCTTCGGCGGTAAGGATCTCCTTTACGGGAACCCCGTTTCCGGGAATCTTCACCTGGTCGGCATTGAAGACGATTACGGTTTCGGGAGTGAAGATGTCCCGGTGCCGTTCGATTGTCTCCTTATTGAGCGCGAGGACGAAGTCAGCGTGGTTCCGGTGCGTTCCCACGTATCGTTCCGAGCCCCGGATAATGGAGAAGTTATGCCCGCCGCGGATCAAAGAGGGGTAATCGAAATACTGGTACACGCGGTACCCGAGCCGGTTGAGGAGCTGAGCTATCATTGCGCCCGCATTGTTGATCCCATCCCCTGCTTTTCCACCGACCAGTACCGAGATTTCGTTCACCGCAGTGTCCTCCTGTTCTTTTCCCATATGCCGGGATCACTAAATAGGTTGCCACCGGAACACCGGAACCCGGAAGCCCGGTGTAACCGATAACTCCGGGTTCTGTGCTTTTTTTAGGGCAACTTTAATTATAGCATACCTGTATCATCTTTATAGCTGCACACACGTGCCGGTATGACTGCCCGGCACCTCTCGCCCGGACCTTCCGGGCACCCCGGTTGGCGCACCCGGTGAGCCGCGCGTCGTTTTGAGGGAAGGGGCATCCTTGGAAATCAACGGTTTCGGTTCTGAAAAGAAGGCCTACTCCATCCATGCCACGAGCGGTATGGACATGGACGGTCTCATCAAGGCTATCCGTCATACCAATCTCGGTATACGGTGGAGGGCAGCGCTCGCACTCGGCGATATCGGCGAGCCGGCTATCAAGCCGCTCATCCGTGCAATAAGGGAAAGCGACCAGGACATCCGCTGGCTCGCCAGCCTCGCGCTCAGCAGGATTGGCGAACCGGCTATCCCTCAGCTCGTCCGGCTCCTCTTCGAGAAAGATGCCGATCTCCGGTGGCATGCAACCCGCGTCCTCTCCGGGATCGGGGCCCCGGCAATCCCCTCTCTCATCGGCCTGCTCCGTGAAGACGACAGCGATGTCCAGTGGCGGAGTGCGTTTGCCCTCTCCCTCATCGGGGAAGCGGCAGTCGATCCACTCATTCTTGCCCTCAAGGACCGGAGCTGGTGGGTCCGGGTCCGGGCCGCCTGGGCTCTGGGCGAGATAAAGGACCGGAGGGCGGTAGAGCCGCTCATCCAGTCGGTGAACGACCAGGACTGGTACGTACGCTGGAGTGCTGCGGATGCTCTGGGAAAGATCGGGGACAAGCGGGCGGCGACCTGCCTGGGAAAAGCTCTCAAGGAATCGGACTCTTTCGTCCAGGTCCCCGCGAGCTGGGCCCTGGGAAAGATCGGCAGCGACGCGCCGGTGGATGCCCTCATCGAATCGCTCCGGAACCCGGACTGGTATGTCCGGTGGGGTGCTGCAGATGCCCTCGGGAACATCGGGGACCGGCGTGCACTTCCGCACCTTGAACGGATATTAGCGGACAAAGACGAATATGTACGGCGGGCTGCCGAGGAAGCCATCCGGAAGATCCAGGTAAAAAGCCCTTAAAGAAGTTAAAAATTCTGGTATTTCCTGGAAATAAAAAACCCCCCGATCGTTATTTTCTGATGAGCGATTCGAGGATCTCTTTCATGTCGTTGATCTTGTAGGGCTTGGTGAGCCGGCCGGAGAAGCCGTAGTCCGCATAGTCCTGGACCACGGGGTCGTTGGAGTACCCGCTCGAGACAACTGCTTTCACCCCGGGATCAAATTTCACGAGCTGGGCTATGGTCTCCTTCCCCCCCATCCCTTCGGGTACGGAAAGGTCCAGAATGACAATATCGAATGGCGCGCCATTCGATTTTTCCTGCCTGTAAAGCTCGATTGCGGCATTCCCGTCGCGCGCGAACATAACGTCATAGCCAAGGAATTTGAGCACCTCATGCGTGACATCAAGGATGATCTGCTCGTCATCCATCAGGAGAACTTTACCCTTACTGGCCATCGAATATCCCGCTCACCCTGGAACGTTTTTGCCGGCACCATTCCAATGGCGTATACTAGTATAAGAGTCCCGCTATAGGATAAACCATCCGGTCGTACTTGGAAGGAAGGAATAATGAACGGTCGACGAAATGTCCTGTGGTATATTGTATATGACCAGCGCATCTTTTGCCCGGCCTTCCGGCGTGTGCCCGCAGAAACGGAATTTTTTTTATGGACCGCCCCGGGTCTCTCCCCGGACCCAGTCAAGATAGGAGGGGTTGCCGCCGATGACCGGAAGGACTACGATCTCCGGCACTTCATACGGGTGGATCGACCGCAGTCCTCCGATCAGTTTCTCAAGCCGTGCCGACCGTGTCTTTATGACCAGCAGGTCTTCGCCATCGTCGTAAATCTTCCCATTCCACCAGTACAACGACCGGACCGGAACGATGCTGACGCAGGCAGCCAGATGCTGCTCAAGAAGTGCCCGGGAAATCCGGGCGGATTCCTGAGGGGGAACGGTCGAATGCACAATCACGATGTCAGCGGCAGGGTTCATAGTTCCTAGTCCCACTGCCTGATATATCAGCTTTGGCCGCGGATCCCGTCAGGCCGGATCCAGAGATGATCGTTTCAAAAAGAGCCTGTTCCGGGATCCGGCGGAAAAGGCGGATTGCCGCGGAGACATTCCCGTGCGATCGGTAATTTCACTAGAATACAGTGCCAACAGGTACTACCTATGTACGCAAGCCGCATGAGCAGTCTCCCGCCGTACCTTTTTGCACGGATTGACGAGATGAAAGCTGCACAGCAGAAAAAAGGGGTCGACATCATCGACCTCGGGGTCGGCGACCCCGATCTCCCGACACCGGCGCACATCGTTGCAGCCCTCTGCGAAGCTGCGCAGGATCCTGCCAACCATCACTACCCCTCGTATGCCGGCATGCAGGCGTACCGGGCCGCCGTGGCGGACTGGTACAAATCCCGGTTCGGTGTCACGCTCGACGCCGGCCGGGAAGTCCTTGCGCTGATGGGATCGAAGGACGGGATCGCCCATATTGCAGAGGCATTCGTCGACCCCGGCGACTATGTCCTTGCCCCGAGCCCGGGTTACCCGGTCTACCGCACCGGGACCCTTTTTGCCGAGGGGAGGGTCCATGACATGCCCCTCACCCGCGAGAACGGGTTCGTCCCGGTCCTGTCGGAGATCCCCCAAAAAATTGCAAAAGCAGCAAAGCTCATGTACATCAATTACCCGAACAACCCGACTGCGGCAACAGCTCCGGAGGGGTTCTACCGCGAGGTTGTGGACTTCGCCCGCGATTATGATGTCGTCGTCGTCTCCGATAACGCGTACTCGGAGATTGCGTATGACGGGTACCGTGCACCGTCGTTCCTTGAGGTTAAAGGAGCAATGGACGTTGGGATCGAGATGCACTCGCTCTCGAAGACCTACAACATGACCGGCTGGCGGATTGGCATGGCGGTCGGAAACGCGGAGGTGCTCGGAGGCCTCGGCTGTGTCAAGACCAACGTCGACTCGGGCGTCTTCAACGCCGTACAGCACGCAGCAATCGCCGCCCTCCGCGGGCCACAGGATTGCGTAAGGCAGGCATGCGACATTTACCGGGAACGCCGGGATGTCTTTGTCGGCGGCCTGCGCGAACTCGGGTTTGACGTCCCGGTCCCGAAGGCAACCTTTTATGTCTGGCTGCCGGTAGAAGACAGCATGGCATTCGCGGCAAAACTCCTGACCGGGGCCGGCATCGTGGCTACCCCCGGGGTAGGATTCGGCGCAAGCGGTGAGGGGTACGTGCGGTTCGCCATCACCCGGCCCGTTGCCCGGATCCGTGAGGCTATCGGGCGCATGAAGGGGCTTATCCCATGAGGCTCCCCGCCCATATCACGATCAAAAACGGGCACCTCACTATCGGCGGCCACGACTGTACGGATCTGGCTGCGGAGTACGGGACCCCCCTGTATGTGACAAGCGAGGACCGTATTTGCGAGCTGTTCCGGGGCTACCAGAAAGCACTCTCGGGCAGGTACCCGAAAGTCCGGGTACTCTTCGCGGCAAAGGCCAACGGAAACCTCGCGGTTTTACGGGCCCTCGCACGGCTCGGTGCCGGGGCCGATGTCTTCTCCTCCGGCGAGCTCCGGCTTGCGCTCTCGGCCGGTATGCCTTCGGAAAAACTCCTCTTTAACGGGAGTTCAAAGACCCCCGAAGACCTCAGGCTCGCGGTTGAGAAAGGTGTCCGGGTCTCCGTGGACTCGCTCGATGAGCTCCACCAGCTCGACGCAGCCGCCGGTTCGGCAGGGAAGATCGCGGAGATCGCCTTCCGGGTCAACCCTGCGCTCGAAGTCCCGACCCACCCGAAGATAGCAACCGGCCTCGCGACGAGCAAATTCGGCATTCCGCACCCGGAGATCCCTGCAGCGTACCGGGAAGCCCTGGCGTGCAGGCATATCCGTCCGGTCGGGCTCCACTGCCATATCGGATCGCAGATCCTCGACACCGAACCCTTCGCCCGGGCAGCGGAAGTGATGGTCCGGGTAGCAAAGGAGCTCACCGACATGGGCGTGCGACTCGAGTTCATCGACCTCGGTGGCGGTCTCGGAATCCCGTACCACCACGACAGCGACCCGGTCCTGACCCCGGAAGACTATGCGGCTAAGGTCGTACCCGTCTTCAGAGCAGGGGTTGAGAAATGCGGGATACTGCCTGAGCTCTGGGTTGAGCCCGGCCGGTCGCTCGTCGCGGACTCGACCGTCCTTCTCACCCGGGTCAATTCCACGAAATCGGCGCACAAGCGCTTTGCAAACGTTGACGCCGGCTTCAACCTCCTCATCCGGCCCGCGATGTATGATGCCTATCATGAAGTCATCGTCGCAAACAATGCCGATGCCCTGCTTGACAGCGAGTATACGGTGACCGGCCCGATCTGCGAGACCGGTGATATTCTCGCCGCCGACCGAAGGCTCCCCCGGCTCGCGGCGGGCGACATTCTCGCGGTCCTCGATGCAGGCGCGTACGGGTTTGCCATGTCATCCCAGTACAACAGCCGGCCACGTTGCCCGGAAGTATTAATCCACGATGGGGATGCGACGCTGATGCGCCGGGGGGAGACCATTGACGACCTTACCGCGACCATGCAGCGGCCTCCCTGGCAGCGGTAACGAAAGTTCCTGAGGCGGGACCGTGCTCTTCCACTATGCGCTCGTTGACGATCTCATCACGAAGGAAGAGTTCGAACGCCGGGTAGAAGAGAAGATCGAGGAGTGCGGCGATCTCGTGGACGAGCCCACGGCGGCGATGCTCGTCGTTGGCGAACTGGGCCGGCAGCACGTGAAGATCCGGGAGCTCTCCGGGAAATCGAGCCTTTTCTCTTTTTTCGGCAAGGTTATCGACAAGACAGAGCCGCGGGAATTCGATCGGGCCGATGGCGAAAAAGGGTGGGTGGCCACGCTCCTGGTAGGGGACGAGACCGGCACGACCCGGGTCGTACTCTGGGACGAGAAGGCAGGCGCTGCTCCCGATATCGCCGCCGGTGAGGTGCTGGAGATCATCGGCCGGCACCCCGGGAAGAGTACAAAGGAGATCTATGCGCTCGCTCTCCGGAAAGCAAGCTGCGAGATCACCTGTAATCTTTCGGCGGCGGGATCGGTATCCGGGCTCCTGACGGCTGAGCCGGTAACACTCGACACCGTACTGCTCGGGATATGCGGTACGAGGGTGTTCACCCGGCGGGACGGGACCACCGGCGAGATGGTGGAAGCAGTTGTTGGCGATGTTCAGGGTACCGCCCGGGTAGTTGCCTGGGCACCCGGACTCCTCACCGGAATTCCGGTCGGTTCTGTCATCCGGATCACCGGGGCAAAACCAGACCAGCGGAGCGGGGGGCGGGCGTATAGTATCGACGAGAAGAGCACGGTCGCAGTCACCGGAGGGGAGATCAACCTCCCATTTACACCGGTAGATTCGGTTGCGGACCAGGGTACGTATTCAGTGCAGGGAACGGTCCGGGAAGTGCGGGAACCGCGATCGTTTGTTGCCCGGGACG
>DASPUR010000072.1:0-3651 GCA_035622795.1 Methanoregula sp.
TCGTACCGCTGCCGCAGCTCCTCCTCGCTCGCGGTGATCTGCTCGTACGCGGCCCGGAGCTCGTCTTCCGCCCGTTTCCGCTCGGTATTGTCGTTGAACGTGTAGAGCAGGCGTTCACGGCCGTCGAATACGACCCGGGTCACGTACTTCACGATGGGAACATGCCGCCCGCTCGCCGTGACCAGTTCCCTCTCCGGGTTGTCCGCCTGCCGTCCGGGACCGGTGACCGGTCTGCGTCCCTCGCCCGCGGGAGAGATAAACCGGTCGCAGGCCTTCCCCAGCACCTCTTCCTTACCGGCCCCGATCATGGCGGCGGCAGCGGTGTTGACATCGACAACCGTGTGGCTCTCCGCATCGATGACCAGGATACCGGTCGTGACCGAGGAGAAGATCGAGTCCAGGTAGTCCCGGTTCCGGGCCAGGGTCGCCTCCGTCGCTTTCTGGGCGGTTATGTCGCGGATCGATTCGATCGCCCCGGCAATGTTCCCGTCCTTGTTGTAGAGGGGCGACGCCTTGCAGAGGAACACTTTGTGCTCCCCCCGCATTTCCGCAGCGGTCTCCGCGACCAGGACGTTCCCTTCCCGTTTCAGGATCGCGTAGTCCCCGCCCCGGATCGTCTCTTCGCTCTCGGAGATGAGGTCGATGAGGTGGGGGCGGCGCGTCCCGTAAAACGCGAGAGCATAGTCGTGATCGCCCTTCCCGAGCACCGAAGACGCGCCCACCCCCGTCATCTCCTCGATGGCCCGGTTCCAGGCAATGACCCTGCCGCCGGTATCGATGGCAAACGTGGCATCGGGGAGGAAGTTGATGATGTCGGCGAGGCGCTGCTCCGAGTCCCGGAGGGCGCCGAGCGCCTGCCTCCTCTCGATGGCCAGTCTCAGTTTGTGGGCTAGCTCGGTGAACTGGGCGAGCGGGTCGCCCCCCTTCTGGAGGTAGAAGTCGGCGCCGTTGTTGATCGCGTCGATGATGACCTCCTCGCGCCCCCGGCCCGTGAAGAGGATGAAGGGGAGGCCCTGGTCCCGGGACCGGACCTGCTTCAAAAACGAGATCCCGTCCATCACCGGCATCTGGTAATCGGAGAGGACGGCGTCGTACGGCTGCACGTCCAGCTGCGCCAGCGCTTCCGGGGCAGAGGCGGTGAGGTCGACCACAAACTGCCCGCCCTGCTCGAGAAACAGTTTGCCGATCTCGAGGAGGCCCGGTTCGTCATCGACATACAGGACGCGATACATAGGGGAAGTATTCTATTGCGTCGTTATTGCCCCGGGAGTCTCTTATATTTTCTGATTTTACGGTACCGGACTGCAAAAACTACCCGCTTCAACCGGTAAAAAATCTATTCCTGGACAAAAAAAGGACCGTTCCGGCGCGTGGCAGGAGAGGCCCGGAAGGTTTTATGCCGATAAGGTAAAACACCGGGTCTGAAATGAGAGACCGTGGCCGCCACCAGGATATCGATCTCAGGACCATCGCATGGCACGCGATGGAGAAATACGGGTTCACCCCGCGGTTCCCCCCCGGGGTCATCGACGATGTCAACGCGATGCAGGAGCGGACGTTTCCTGCGGTGCCCCCGGACACGAGGGACCTCCGCATGCTCCTGTGGTCGTCGATCGACAACCACGATTCGCAGGACCTCGACCAGCTGGAGTACTGCGAACGGGCGCCCGACGGCACGATCCTCGTGCAGGTCGCGATAGCCGACGTGGACGCCTATGTCCGGGACCATTCGCCCGCGGACGAATACGCTGCGCACAACGGCTCTACGGTCTATACCGGGGTCGTCACCTTCCCCATGCTCCCCGAGCGGCTCTCCTACGGTATCACCTCGCTCCTCCCGGAGAAGGACCGGATGGCAGTCGTCATCTCGTTCCTGGTCGGGCACGACGGGGACTTCTCCCCCCGGGGGGTCTTCAGGGCGCTGGTCCGCAACAGGGCAAAACTGGTGTACGAGGAGGTCGGCGGCTGGCTCGAGGGGACGGGGCCCATGCCAAAGGGCGTGGCGGGGGTCCCGGGGCTCGAAGCGCAGCTGCGCCTCCAGGACGAGGCTACCCGGCTCCTGCGGAAGTTCCGCAGGGACCAGGGCGCGCTCGAGTTCGAGACCATCGAGCCCGAGGTGGTGATGGAGGACGGAAAGGCAACGGGCCTCGTGGCCCTTGTCCCGAACCCTGCCCGGGCACTCATCGAGGAGTTCATGGTCGCGGCAAACGGGACGATCGTCGCCTTCCTCGGTGCTTCCGGCGTACCCATGATCCAGCGGGTCGTGCGGACGCCGAGGAACTGGGCCGGCATCGTCCTTACCGCCGCGGTCCACGGGGTCACGCTGCCGGAGGAGCCCGACGCAAAGGCGCTCGCCCAGTTCCTCCTCAGGGAGAAAGCCGCCGACCCCCTCCACTTCCCCGATCTCTCCCTCGCGATCATAAAACTGCTCGGCGCCGGGGAGTACGCGATGCTCGAACCGGGCGCTGCGCCGGCCGGCCACTTCGCCCTCGCGGTCATCGACTACACCCACGCGACGGCGCCGAACCGGCGGTACGTGGACGTCATCAACCAGCGGCAGGTAAAGGCGATCCTCGCGGGAAAGCCCGGGCCGTACTCCCCGGACAGGCTCGCCGACCAGGCGCTGTGGCTCACCGACCGGGAGAAGGCGGGCAAGAAGGTCAAGCGGTCCATGCGGAAGTCCGTCGCCGCCATGCTCCTTGCGGACAGCATCGGGAAGACCTTCAACGCGCTGGTTACCGGCACCGCCGACAAGGGGACGTACGTCAGGCTCCTCGAACCTCCCGCGGAGGGCCGGGTCATGAAGGGCGAGCGCGGGCTCCTCGTGGGCCAGAAGGTCCGGGTCCGGCTGATAAAGACCGATCCCTGGAACGGGTTCATCGATTTCGAGTGCATAAGCCGCGAGAGGATGGCGTAAAAAGCAGGCCCGGCGGGGCATCCTCGCGCAAAAACGACGATGCCTGCAAAGCGGGGAAGGCGGGCTCCCCGTTGGCCGCTTTCCTTTTTTCCTTTTTCTCCGAAAAAGTCCCGGGCACTGTGATCCGCCGTGCCGTGAACGGCCGGCATCTGTTTTAATAAATCGCTGTCGAATATACCCATGATGATGATCCCGGGAGTCATTTTATGACGATGGCCGTAAACGTGGCGGTCGGCCTCGTCCAGCTCGCCGCTGCCATCCTGTTCTCGGTCGTGGCCCTGTACGCGGGGATGTTCACCTTCAGTTCGCTGACCGGAGGGTTCGATGCCCCCGGCGAACTGAAAAAGGGGAACGTCGCCGTCGGCATCCTGGTTGCATCGGTTTTTATCGGCATATCCCTTGCCGTCGATGCCGGCGTCCGGGGGATCCTGACCGGGCTCTCCCTCGTCGCCGCAGACGGCGTGCTGAGCGCTGCGGACCTCGTTCCCATCGGCGCATCGGTCGCGGAGCTTGCCATGAGCATCCTTCTTGCGATCGGCTCGGTCTATGGCGTTATGTACGGGATCGCACGCTTCCATCCCTCGCTCGATGCGCTCCGGGAACTCAAGGGCGGCAATACCGCGATGGCGTTTGTCTTCGGGAGCACGATCGTGCTGGTGTGCACGATCGTCCATTACGGTGTCGACGGGATCATCCGGATGGTCTTCTGACCCGTTGCAGGCACGGTACCCGGA
>DASPUR010000073.1:0-3719 GCA_035622795.1 Methanoregula sp.
GACCAGGTATTCACGCCGTTCTCTCCCGGCCGGACGGGTACAGTTGCCTGGAACCCGAATCCCCGTGTCCCTGCCGGCGTGAAGTCGTCCGGGCTGATTTCAAGGACAAGAGAATCATTCACCGGCAGGTTCGTGGTGCCATGAATAAAAAATACCTCGCCTGCGGTATGATTCCCGATTGGATCTATCGTTATGACATGCGTTGTGTTCTCCGCCAAAACCGGGAAGAAAAATGCCAGTATCGCCAAAAGAGCGAATACGATAACCCATCCACGCCTCATAACCGGATCAGCAGACAATCATTCTCCTTTCATTTTGAAAAAAGGCTCGCATGCGTACCGGACACCATTCGCGAATGAAATTTTCAGGCGCGATCGTTTCCGGAAATAAAAAAATTTCAATCGCGGCTCATATCGCGATCGCACGTATGAAAATCTCCCGGGGAAAACCGGTGTCATCCAGGCGTGAACAGATCCGGGATTTTACCGGTTTGTGCGATTATTTTTTTTCAAACGCGATTGTTTTTGAGCGTAAAATATCAAATGCGATCGTTTTTAAAAATAAAAACGATCGAACGGACTCCCTCCAATAAGGTTCCGCAGGAATTTCGCGGAAAAAAGGTAACCGGATCTTCATCGGGATCCCTGAGCCGGGATCCCGCCTGTCCGTCTGCCCACCGGTTTTCCTGCGGCATGAAGGATTTACGGATTTTCCCAATCGGTGCCTCGACTCTTTCAGCCGCCGGAATACCGGCACAACACGTATCATACCGGGCCTGCCATACGCTCCCGCCCCGATCGGACCCTTCACACCCCAAGTCTCGCAAAGACACCGGCAGAGAAGGAGCAGTGACCGGAAAAACCCGGAGTAATACGGCATCCGCAACCTATCCGGCACCGGCCCGGGAAATATTCCCGCACGATTAAGCAGATCATGCATCTTCATCATGTGAAACACACAATATTTTTTGTTACAAGCAGTGTCCGGAGGAAAACCCCCGGCGAAGCGTGGTACGATGTGGATCCCCGATAACAAGACCCTTTTCCTGATCCTCGTCCTCGTCAACATCGTCCTCACGCTGATGCTCTTTGTCTTCTGGAAGAGCCAGAAGACCTACGACGGTTTCGAGAGCTGGATGCTCTCCCTGCTGATCACCTCCTGCGGGTATTTCCTGTTCATATCCTACGGGTCCGTGCCGGTCCTGGTCTCTACGGTAGTGGCAGATCTGCTGATCGTGCTCTCGGTCATGATGCGGCTCGACAGTACGGGAAAATTTTTCCGGTCAACCGCTTTCCTCCCGGTCCTGTATATCGCCCTCGTTCCGGGAGCGCTCCTCTTCCTCTATACCACGTACGCGGTCGATTCGGTTGTCCTGCGCGGCGCTGTCACCGCGCTGTTCATCGTTCCCTGCTTCCTTGCCAGCTCAGCAATAGCGGTCCGGTTTCGGGAACCGGAGACCCGGACGATCCGGTACAGTTTTGCCGGTGCCCTCGCGGTGACGGCCATCCTCTGGACGGCCCTCGTCGTGTACGATGCGGTGACCCCCGGGGACCACTCGCTCCGCGGCCCGGACCCCGCGATCCCGGTCTTCTTTATGGTCTCGATCCTGATGGACATCGTCTCCACGGTCTCCTTCCTGCTGCTCAACATGGCCCGGTCCCGGACCGATCTCCGGTTGAGCGAAGAACGGTACCGGAACCTTGCGGACAACCTTCCCGATTACGTCCTCGTCCACGACGGTGAATTCATCCGCTACGCAAACCCGGCCGCAGTCCGGCTCCTGGGGCGCGGCCCCGGGACCCTTGTCGGGCTGCCGGTCCATTCCTTCCAGGCCTTCGCGTCCGCAGCGGTTTCGCGGGAGTTTATCCGTGCACTCCGGGGCGGGGAATCCCCGGACCCGCCCCACGAGACCGATATCCGGCTTTTTGACGGCACGGTCCGGCACTGCCTGATCAAGACCGTGCAGATCGACGATGCGGGGCACCCGGCCTTTCTGTCCGTGATGACCGATTTCACCGTGCAGAAGGCAGCAGAGGATGCCCTGTTCCGGCTCAATAAAAAACTCACCATCCTCTCCTCGATAACCCGGCACGACATCAAGAACCAGCTCGTGGCGCTCACGGGATACCTGGAGCTCTCCCGCGAGGACCCCGGTACCGGCCCGGTTGTTGCCGGGTATCTCGGGCAGGGGATCGCGATTGCGAGGACGATGGGCGACCAGATAGATTTCACGAAAATCTACGAGGACATGGGGACGACGGCCCCCGCGTGGCAGAACGTCAGCGCGAGTATCCGGCGTGCGGTCGCCTCCCTGCCCATGCGGGATATCCGGGTTGCGGTCGACCGGTCGGACCTGGAAATTTATGCCGACCCCCTGTTCGAGAAAGTGTTCTACAACCTGATCGACAATGCCCTGAGATACGGCGGCGATGCGATGACGGAAATCCGCATCTCCTCGCGCGAGGGCCCCGAAGGACTCGTCATCACCTGCGAGGACGACGGGGCCGGGATCCCCGCCGGCGTCGACAAGGCGCGTATCTTCGAGCAGGGCTACGGTCAGCACACCGGGCTTGGCCTTTTCCTCTGCCGCGAAATCCTCGCGATCACCGGTATCACGATCTCCGAGACCGGGGAGCCGCAGAAAGGGGCCCGGTTCGGGATCCTGGTGCCGAAAGACTCCTGGCGGGTGCGGGCGGATCCGGACAACCAGGCCGCCGGTTCCCCCGCGGTCTAGAAAAACCCCGTGCGGACCTCTCCTGCACTCCGGTGCCCTGCCCGGCGCCGGCACGGACCGCCCGGGAAAAATCCGCGGTACGCACGGCCACGGCCGGGAAACGGCCGGCATATGAGTGCACCGATCTACAGGCCGGCCCCATTCCAGCCCGGCCCGGCGTCCCCCTTCCAGGACTTTTTTTGGGGAAACGCGTATAATCCGGGGCCTGCCATACGCTCCCGCATGACCGGATCATTCGCAAGCACCGTGAAAGGATTCCTGACGAGACCGGCCGAGACCTTCCGGCTGACGCAGGCCGACAGCCTGAACAGCGCGTACCAGTACTACGTCCGCCTCGTCCTCATCTATGCCGTCCTGCTCTTCGCCCTCCTCGCGGGCGCGATCGCCATCGCGGGTTCCGCAGACCCGGTGACAACCGGGCTGGCCGGCGGAGGCGGTGGCTCCTTCCTGGTTGCGCTCAGGCCGTTCCTGAAATCGTTCGTCCTGTTCCTGCCGTACATCCTCTTCATGGTCCTCCTGTTCGCCGTCTTCCTGACCTCGCTCGGGCTCCACGTCTTCGTCATACTCTTCGGCGGGCAGAAGGGAGTCGTCCTGACCATGAAGACCGTGATGTACGCGGCGACGCCGTCCCTTCTCATCGGGTGGATCCCCATCGTCAATATCGCCGTCGCCGTCTGGACGTATGTCCTGCTCGTCATCGGGATCCGGGAGAACCAGGAGATGACGACCAGAAGAGCCATCCTCGTCGTCATCGCCCCGCTGGTGCTGACCCTGGTCCTCTATGCCGGCATCATCGTACTTATCGGGGACTTCGCCCGGGTCTACCCCCTTGCGGGGGCGGGCGGATAGGGCACGCACTTTTTTGACGCAATTCCGGCTCATGGAAAACGAAAAAGAAGGACCTGCTATCAGACCGCCATAACCCCGCGGTTCAGCGCGTATCCGCAGGCGAATAAACGCTGGCTCTGCTCCATTTTGGCAATAT
>DASPUR010000074.1:0-7076 GCA_035622795.1 Methanoregula sp.
AACTTCCCGTTATCGGGAAAAATGAATTCCGGTACATGGCATCAGGGCCTCGTTCGTTTTCCTAAACGTCACCTGTTGCCCTGCGAACGACGAGAACCATCAGCCCCCCGGCACACAGGCACACGCCGATCGCAATTAGCCCGCCCCGGAAGCTGCCGGTCAGGGCGGTGAGATACCCGACCAGGGACGGCCCGATAAATCCGCCGAGGTTGCCGATGGAGTTGACGGCAGCGATCCCCGCGGCTGCACCCGTCCCGGCGAAAATGGCGGCGGGGAGTGTCCAGAACGGACCGAAACTGCAGAAGATCCCGATCGTTGCCACGACAAGCAGCGCGAAGACGATAAGCGGATCGGAAACGATGCCGGCACCGGCAAGCGCTATCCCGCTTACCAGCGAAGGTGCTGCCGTGTGCCAGCGCCGCTCTCCGCAGCAATCGGAATGACGGCCCCAGAAGATCATGGCGGCAAGGGCCGCGAGGAACGGGATCGTCATGATGATCCCGATAGAAAAATTCGTTAAACCGGCGTTGAGCGACCGGATGATCTGCGGCATCCAGAAGCCCGTTCCGTACAGGGCGATGACCAGCATGCAGTACACGAGGCCGAGGCGCCATGTCTCGCGGCTGGCGAGCGCCTCGCGGATCCGTGTACCGGCGCCGGCACGGACTCTCGCTTCCTCCTCATGCCTGAGTTCTCCCGCCAGCCACGCCTTCTCGTCGTCATCGAGCCACCGGGCATCCCGGGGGCGGTCTGTGAGGTACAGCCAGGTGGCAATCCCGAGCACGATTGCCGGGACACCCTCGAGAATGAAGAGCCAGCGCCAGCCGGCGAGACCGGCCCAGGTGACGTTATCGAGAATCCACGTGGAGAGGGGGGCGCCGGCGATATTCGAGACCGCGAGGGCGGTCATGAGGAGCGAGACGGCCTGCGCGAGGTCCCGCTGCCGGAACCACCCGGTCAGGTACAGGACGAGGCCGGGAAAGAACCCCGCTTCCGCGATGCCAAGGACGAAGCGGAGAACTGCCAGTTCGGACACGCCGGAGGCTGCCGCGGTCAGGATGACCACGATCCCCCAGCTGACCATGATCCGTGTGATCCAGGCCCGTGCACCGACCCGTCTGAGGATGATGTTGCCCGGGACCTCGAAGAGGATGTACCCGATGAAGAAGATACCCGAGAGAAAACCGAAGAGCTCCGCGGAGATCCCGAGGTCGCCGTTCATCTGGAGCGCAGCGTACCCGAAGTTGACGCGGTCGAGGTACGCGACGACGTAGAGGAGGAAGAGGAACGGGAGCAGGCGCCGGGCAACTTTTCTGGTGGTGCGCTCTTCGATCCCGGTTTTTTCCGTCACACCGGATATGTCTTGACAGGCCAATGGTTATACGTGCTGTTTTTGAACAGGTCTGTTCTCCTCCGCAAATCACGAGGCCCCGTACGTAGGGGATCTCATACCGGGTTCCGGGTTCTGGCTCGTCGCGATCCCGTTCCAAACACCGGCAGGTGCCCGGGAGCGTTTCCGGAAATTCCTGCTATCGGCGGGCGGTCGTACCCGCACGGGCCCGTATAAAAAAAGGAAAAAACGTTATCCCCGCTTACCGACCCAGTTGCTGTTTGCAGAAGCGCAGTTGTCAGTCTTGTATTTTGTCGTATCCGCCATGGACGGGCCGAAGGTCCCGACGAAAGTCGACCCGCCGGGCTCCATGTTGAGGGACCAGACGCCCTGGTCGGTGGTACTGTCTGACGAGGAAGCGCCGTTGATAGTGATATCACAGTATGCGTGCCACGTGCCTGCGATGGCCCCCGTGCTGTCGACCTTGCCGGTCAGGGTGATCGGGCACCCCGGCTTGGCCACCAGGGTCCCGTTCGGGCCCACGGTGATGGATCCGGTCACGTCGCAGCCGGTCTGGGTGAAGGTAACCGGGAAGTCCATGACCCCGGCGAATGTCGTCCCCCAGGGGTCCGGGTTGTCGGTTGTCGGCGGGTAGAAATGGACCCGGGCGTCAAAACACGGATCGGCATAGCCCCAGCTCACCCAGGTTCCGGACCACGATGTTGCAGAACTCACAACCGGGCACGTCCCCCCGCCCGAAGCCGGAGCCTGGGATGCAGCGTTCCCTGCAGCCGGGCCGGTACCCCCGGTTGCAACGGGTGAACTTCCCGGTGCCTGAGACGTGCATCCGGCGATTACGATGACAAGCAGAACAAAAACGAGAACTGAGAAAGCACATATCATCTTCTTCATGATTACCTCCGAATTCCAAGTCAAACCCGGATGCCTCCGTGTATCGTCATCAGCGGACCCAATTGGAACAGGTAATGATCGCGTACAGAAATTATAACAATTGCGAAATGGATTTCAGCCGTTCCCGGTACTACCGACAACGCGGTTATGCGGAAGGGAGGCGGCCTTCAGGCAACGGCGATGCTTCCCGTGTTCCCGGGAAAGAAAAGAAGATTATTGTACCTTGATCTCTTTTTTTCCGGACCAGAACCCGTGGAGGTTGCAGTACCCGACCGCGTGGATGATGCCACCCTTCTGCAGCTTTACTTTGAAGACGACCTCCGGCTGTGCTGTGACCGGCGTGAACGAGACCTTGCCGATCAGGAGCGGGTTGAACGGCCGGCCCTCTTCCTCGATGGTCACCATGAGCCAGCGGATCGAGTGTTCGACCGTGTTCGGGTGGGGACCCACCGTGATCTTCAGATCAAAAACGGCATCCGGCTTAACCGATGCCGGGGCCTCGATCTTCGGCGTGTGGCCTTCCCGCTTGCCGAGGGCCTCACCGGCAGCGCCGTCATAGGTGTAGACGAGATTTCCAAAGGTGTGCTGATCCATGTTTTTCATCTCCTCATGTTGCCGCATCAGCGAAACACCCGGGGAGGCAGGTTCCAGTATAAAACCGCCCGCCCGGGCCGCTCACTCGCTTGCGCACGGGCTACCATTATCCAAACCACTATTTAAACCTCATCACGGGCCGGGGGGGGACCCGCCCCTGCCGGCAGTACCGGTTCCCGGCCGCCTTGCAACGCCCGGCCCCTGGATCGTAACTGTTCCGAAAACGTTACGGAACGGGACGCCGGAGCAGCTACTCGAGACTAAGGTATAATTTTGGGTGATCTAATCCTGCATTACCGTGCAACCGCAGTGCCGGAAAAAAACGAAAAAGAAAAGATATGGTTATCCGTAGGCGTTGAGTTCCATGGTTGCGCCCGGGGACTCCATCTTTGCCAAGTACTTGCCGGGTACAATCCACATGGTCGACGTGACTCCCTTTGTGGTGACCGTGCATTTGGTGGCATCGAACGTACCTGCCGGGACAGTTACCGATTCCGTGCCGGAACATGAGACCTGAGCATCGGAAGCGACCTGGTTCGGGTTGGACTGCGCCTTTCCGCTCGAACTGCAATCCATCGTGGTCGGCATTCCCTGAGGCACGTTTGCACCTTCAAAACGCATGGTACATTTTCCGGTCGTCTTATCGAATTTCATGTAAATGGTCATGCCCTGGGCGGCCATCTTGTACTCGACCCAGTTGTAGGAGAGGCCACCGAACAGGCTGGCCCCGCTCGCGCCTCCGCCGGAACTGCTTCCTGCCGCAACCGTGGCGGCCGCCCCCGGGGCCTGCGGTACCTGTGCACCTGAAGTTCCGGATGGCGAACCTGTTGCTGCGGGGGTGGACGGGCTGCTGCTCGTACATCCTGAGAATGCAACGCCGATCATGACAATCATGACGACGATAAGACCGATATGCGATAGCTTCATGACACTTCCTCGCTTGATCGAAAGCCAGCCCGGACAAAAACTCCTCTTGTTTTGCGCTCGAGCCTGCCGGGATCGATTGAGTGTATCACCACGGCAATATTAAAAAATACCGAAATTTATTCGCGATTCATCGTTCCGGGGCAGGGATTATTCCCGTCCGGCCGATCGACCGTAGTGATGAAAACATAAAACCGATCCAGTACCGGAGTGAGACATGGATGCGCGCCGGTTCTTCCGGTCGCCCTGCTTTTTCCGGGCCCTGAAATTCACCAGGCCGGGGCAGCGCGGCGAACAGAGCTGTTATGCAAACCCGTTTCCTTTATTACCCGCGTCCGCCATAACCCCTGATAATGATCCGCGAAGCCCCTGCAGATATCCTCACCATCATCCGGTCGTTTGTCCCGGACCAGAAAAAGCCGGTTGCGGTAGCGCGTCAGGATTTCTCGGCGTTCTACCATGAATTCCAGGGGGATCTCCCGGCCGATATCCGGCAGGACCGGTTCGCGATCCGGGAGGACCTCACCGGGTACTGGATCTCGGTCCCCGAATCGAAGTCCGACCGCGTGATCCTTTTCTTCCACAGCGGCGGGTTCACCGCAGGCTCCACCAACGATCACCTCGGTTTCTGCGCCCGGATCGCCCGGGCTGCAAAGGCAGGCGTCTTCTCGGTCGACTACCGCCTGGCCCCCGAATATGTCTTCCCTGCCGCGGTCCAGGATGCAGTGGACGCGTACCGGTACCTCCTCGACAACGGGATCAACGCCCACCGGATCATCCCCGCCGGGATAGCCGCCGGGGGAAATCTCGTGCTGGCACTCCTCCTGGGCCTGCGGGACGAGGGCAGGGTCCTCCCGCCGGCGGCGATCTGTTTTTCGCCGATCGTCGATCTCCTCTTCCCCGGCGAATCCGTGAACAGCAACCGGGACAGGGACTGGCTCACGCCGGCGCGGCTCGCTGCCATCAGGGCGAACTATCTCGCGGCGCACGACCCTGCCGATCCCGCGGCCTCCCCCGCATACGCCCGCCTGGGGGGCCTGCCCCGGCTATATATCCAGGCGGGATCCCACGAGATCCTCTTCGACAGCATAACGGCATTTGTCGATAAGGCCCGGTGGGCGGGCGTGCCGGTCCAGTACGAGATCTGGGAAGGGATGTTCCATTGCTGGCAGCTCTTCGCCGAACAGATCCCCGAAGGGGGCGAGGCAATCGCGCATATCGGCCCGTTTGTCGGGTCCTTGTAAGAACCGGTCTTTTCGTCTTTCCGGGCGCCTGCCCGCCTGAGGCGCAGGCAGGAAGCGCTGCAGCGGGCTTCAAGAGCTAAAACCAAGCCCGGACAGGTCTTCATGCCGTTCATCCCGGTCATTTCCCGCGAACGGAATATCTATCTGGTGACCGGTATACAATCTCCCAGGTGCAGACATGCGTGAAAGATTTGCGGTGATCGTGCTTCTCATTGTGGCGATCGGACTTGTTGCGCCCGTCTCCGCCACGTACGTCCTGACCGGGGATGTGCTCACCCCCGGACAACCCCTTGTTGCGGGCGCACCGCAGCAGATCGTCGCGAACTTCACGCTCCTGCCGACCGGCCCGGCAAATTTTGTCCGGGGTCACGAGCTCCAGATGCAGACCGGTCTCACCGGTGCACAGTGGAATATCCAGGTAGTGGTCGACGGCAGGGACGCGGCACAGCAGACCGCATCCGGCAGCACGGCCTTCATCTCCGGCGAACTCCTCTCGTACCCGACAAGCCATGACGTCGCTTTGGTCGTCGCTGTAACCGGTACCGTCCCGGCAACGGCTTCCGGCCCGGTGAACCTTCTCCTGACAGAAGAGATCGACAATTCCGGAGCGGTGGTTCCCGATAGCGCGATTGTTATCAGCCAGCCGGTCCTTGCGGCCACGCTTCCAACGGGCGTGACGCCGCCCGCTGCCGGCCAGCCGGCGACTCCCGTCACCGCACCGGTCGCAACAGCCAGTCCCGCAAAGTCCCCCGGTTTTGAACTGGTGACCGGCGGGGCCGCAGCGGTTACGGCTGCGATGATCCGGTCGCAGCGGCACGGATAGCGAAGACTGGTACTGTTTTCGGGGCATCCTCCGGCAATTTTCCTGCAGCGGCCGATAACCTTCATCTCTTTGAAAACCGCACCTTCACCTGTATGTTTGAAAGCATCGGGAGAAGTTTTGCGCTGGTAAAGACCAGCTGGGACATTCTCATGGCGGACAAGAAACTCCTGGCGTTTCCTGTCCTCTCCGGTATCGTTACGCTGATCGTCATCCTGACCTTCATCCTCCCGCTCGTCTTTGTCGGGAGCTTCCTGAACAGCAGCGGAGTCCTCTTTTACGTCCTCCTCTTCGCGTTCTATGTCGTGAGCTATTTTGTCGTGATCTTCTTCAACACGGCCCTTATCGCCTGCGTCAGCGCGAAACTCCAGGGGAAAGACATGTCGGTCAGCGAAGGGCTCTCCAATTCCGCAAGGCACCTCCCCGCCATCCTCGGCTGGGCGGTACTCTCCGCGACCGTGGGGATCGTCCTCCATGCCCTCGAGAGGCGCTCGGGCCTGCTGGGCCAGATCGTCCTGTCGGTTATCGGCGGGGCATGGGCGCTGGTGACCTTCTTCGTTGTCCCGGTCCTGATCCTCGAGGACAAGGGAGTATTTGCCTCGCTCGGGGAATCGTTTGCCCTGGTCAGGAAGACCTGGGGCGAGAGCATTGTCGGGTCCGCCTCTCTTGCGATCATCTTCGTTGCAATCGGCATCATCGGGTTCCTCGGCGTCCTTGCCACGATTCTCATCGGGAACATGGGGGTATTTCTCGTCGCGCTCGTCCTGTTCCTCGTACTCGTTGTCATCCTCGCCGTAACCTATTCGGCGATGCAGGGCATCTTTGTCACGGCCCTCTACACCTATGCCAAGACCGGCACCGTCCCCGCCGCATTCGACCGCGACCTGATCCAGAACGCGTTCGTACCAAAGCAGCCGGGTGCGGGAAACATCTGATTTTTTTATCGGAGAGGTTCGTCAGAACCTCGGGCGAGGAGAATCGGAGGGGTTGTAAAACCCTGACGAAGAGAAGTGAGGCTGAAAGCCGAACTTCGATTGGGAGGTGTGAGCCGACCTTCGACTTCGGAAATGGGGTGAGAGGTTCATCAGAACCCCGGCGAAGAGAAGTGAGGCTGTAGAGCCGAACTTCGACATCCCTGCAGTCCGGGGAGGTCCTTTCGCCGCTACCCATACCTATACAAGATCGTCCTCCTTACCCTCTCTATGGAACGCTCTTCTGCCTGGATGTCCCTGCCCGGGAGAACATCGGCCGA
>DASPUR010000075.1:0-9192 GCA_035622795.1 Methanoregula sp.
CTCCCGAGCCCCACGTGGGACGGGTAGGACGAGCGGACCACGATCGAGACGCCGCCCCCGGCACGGATCGCGGCAAGGACTCCGGCAACTGTGTTACGGACCCGGTCCCGGGTCGTGGAGTCCCCGCCGGTGACCTCGATCTGTTGCGCGTGACCTGCCTCGATCAGGACTCCCGGCTCTTCGAGCGCGATGCCGATCCCGCCATCGACCCGCCCCGATCCCCCGTGCATATCGATGAGACCAACGTGGATCCGGGACGGCGTTTCGACGATTACCCGCCGCTGGTCGAGGAACTGGCTGTACGGGAACTGCTCCTCGATGTGGATGAGCGGCTCGCCGCCGTGGACGATCCGGTACCGGCGCGAGAGGAGCGGTTCGTTCCGGCAGAGCGAGAAGACGCCCCGCTGGATCTCCGGGGCCGGCGCCACGCAGGCCCCGATGATCTCCCGCCGGGCCTCGATCCGGTGCTGCTGTATGATCCTCCCGATGGGCGTATCCGCTTTCATGAGGTCGTCCCGGAACTCCGCGGGGAGCCGGCCGACCGGCGCGTACGAGGTCGCGTAGATGAGCACCCCGTCCTCACCGCAGGCCTTCAGCTCGACGATCCGGTGGTTGACCGGTTCGCCCGTCCGGACACCGAGGCTCTCTGCAACCGCTGCATCGGCGGGCACCACTTCCTGGAGCCGGGTCTTCACCACGACCGTCTTTCCGGTGATCGCCTCGAGCAGCTGCGTCACCGAACCGTCCGTGCCGAGGAGGATCTTCTGGACCGGAGAGAGGCGGCCGACCTGCGCCTCGATATCGGTCAGGCTCTGTGCAATGTCCATCCCTTCAGACTCTTTCGGGCGGGGTAAAAAACCTGATGGTACCGGACTTTTCGCATCCGCACAATTCCCGGGGCAATTCGGAAAACCGGTGTTTTTTAGTGCCCGCGCTGCGTATAGCCTGGCCGGCCGGTCTTTCGCGGGCTGCGTCCCACCGGTCCCGGCCCGGCGGCGCCGATCTCCGCGAGCGGTTCCGGGCGCAGCCGCCCGCGTTTCCCGAGAATATCGCCGCTCCGCAGGGGCACTCTCAGGCCGGCCATCACGAAACTTTCCCCGAAGAGATCGAGCCCCCCTTGTGCGAAGTCATCGAGGGAGATGGGGATGGCCGGCGCATCCGAAGGGGCTTTGCTGGAGACCGGGCAGACCACAACCGTCCCTTTGTCCGTTTCCACAACGACAGCGGGGCGCACCTTTGCACCTGCGCGGTCGCCGATCGAGACTGAAGCAAGTATGACGTCGCCCGGCCGGAAACTTCCCATTGCGGCAGATATTGGTTGTCATTCGGTTTAAAACCGGACTCCGGGGACCCCGCCCGCGCGGGGACATTTTTCGCGTGCAGACATCCGCCGTGATCGCACAGTTCATGGTCTGCCCGCGCCTCTATTCTGTTGTATGCCTCGCTGCGATTACTGCGGCACCGAATGCGCCCTGCCGTTCACCTGCCAGCACTGCGGGGGGAAGTTCTGCCCGGACTGCCGGCTCCCCCCCGGGCACCAGTGTGCCGGGCTCGCTTCGTGGAAGAAGAAACCGGCACCGGGGGTCGGCCTGAAATACGGCAAGGGAGGGGCCGTTTTCGTGACGGGCGGGGGTTACATCCCGGACCGTCAGACGGGCGCAAAGAAACAGCCCGGCAGGGATATTCCCTGGCTGAAGATCATGGGCGCCGCGCTGGTGCTCATTATCCTCGCTCTCCTCTATCTCTCACTCAGGGCGGGCCGGTAGGAAATTGTTCCATGCAGCGTTCACGGCTCATTCTCCTCGCCTTCACGATTGGCGCTCTTGCAGCGCTTGCCGCGTACGCCGGACTTTTGGGGCAGCCTGGCGCACCATCGTGGCCGGGCCCCGCAACGGCCCCGGAGACGACACCGGCTGCAATCCCATCCGTGCCTTCCGCATTGCCTTCCGCAATCCCCGCCGGCCCTATTCCGACACCCGCGGAGCAGCGTCTTCCCGCGATGGCACCATCTGACACTGTCCCGGTGAAGATTCCGGAATACGGCCCAACCCCGCCACCCGGGCTGCCGCCCGGCCCGGCAGAGGGCGATCCGTACACCCTCGCGCCGGACGACCTTGCCGCGGAGATCCACGGGCTCATCAACCAGCAACGCGTCGCAAACGGGCTTTCCGCGCTGGCGTACGACCCTGAGCTCGCGGAGATCGCGCTCGGCCACAGCAGGGACATGGCAGACAACGGTTATTTCTCCCACGTCGATCCCCGGGGGATGGACCCGACCGCCCGCGGGGAAGCCGCCGGGTACACGTGCCGGAAGGAATACGGATCGTACTACACGTACGGGATCGCCGAGAATATTTTCCAGAATAACCGGTATTCGTCCGTCACGCATTACGGCGACGGGAGGAACGAGTACGACTGGAACTCTCCCGACGAGATAGCACAGTCAACGGCCGGCGGCTGGATGAACAGCTCCGGGCACCGGAAAAATATCCTTACCTCAGGCTTCGACCGTGAAGGGATCGGGGTCGCCATCGCACCGGACGACAAGGTGTACATCACCGAGGACTTCTGCTGATTTCCGGGCCCGCCGGACCACGGGCCATCCGCCTGCGACAAAGAAACGGCCGCACCACTGGTATAGATCTTCAGCCGTTCATGGGAGAGGATTGTATCCGTCACCGGATACCGGTATCAATGGTGACGTTGAGCAAAACCGTCACACCGCTTCTGATGGTGACGGTTGCCGGCAACCCGCGGCTCCCGCCTGGACCGGTGCGGGCGGTATCGACCACATACGTCCCCGGCCTGAGTGTGACGGAATAGCCGTTTTCCGGATCGGCGGTAAGTTCTGCGACCGTCATACCGCCCGGTGTGGCGATAACAATCGGGTGCGCTGCGTAAACGTCCCGGAGCTGGTCTGCCGTTACCCTGCAGGGCTCAACCGGGCAGAGCGGGCCAATCGTCACCGATCCTGCAAGCGTCCCGTTGGCGGTTCCGTGTCCCGGGACCGGTCCTGCGGTGTTCAGGACAATCGCGATTGCTACGGTTATCCCGACAAGAATGAGGAAGAAAAGGGCGCGGGCAGGGTCCATCCCGTTCATACCGGTCCGATCGGAACGCGGGGAAAAAAAGGTTGCGGCGGTTCCGGCGTTGCCATGGCACCGGAACAATACGCCGTGCCGGTCATCTGTGCGGTTTTCAGGATTCTGCGGCTTTCTGGAGGAGGACCCGGCCGCTTGACGTGAGCCGGAGGGTAACGGATTCCGAGAAGTTCGTGCCCCCGTCGAGATACCGCTTCGAAAGGAGCTGGCGGACCGTAGACCTGACCCTGCTCTCGCTGATGGAACCCTGGAGCTGCTGGACTATGCCGCTGATGGGGCAGCCCGGGGTGTCTGCCACTGCCTGGAGAATCCGGAGGTGGTTTTCATCCGGAACAAATATCTCGGTTTTCTGGTAAACGATTCGTTCCATGGTTGATCCTGGTGATCCGGCGATCAGAAGGTAATGGCGACGGAGTTGCCAAACGAGAGGAGCGGAAGAGTCGCCCTGTCGGCAGATCAGGATGGGATTTTTCCCCTGCTGTCTGCTCTGAAAGGTTCACCGTACTAATATTCGTGCCCTGAGATGAAGTAACCATGTATTATTCCCCGGGTTCTAAAAAAAAATACTGGAGAGAATACGGCTACGCGCGCAGGCCCTGCAGCACCGTGCATGCAGGAAATCTGACCGGGGATTTCCGGCCTTTGCAGCCTGTAAAAAAGAAATTACCCGGATTTTCCGGTCTTCCGTTTCACCAGCGTGAGTGACGCAGAGTTCATGCAGTACCGCATATGGGTCGGGGCCGGGCCGTCATCGAAGACATGGCCGAGGTGGGCGCCGCACCGGGCGCACAGGACCTCCACGCGGACCATCCCGTAGCTCCGGTCCTCGGCTTTCCTGACGTTCTCTTTTGCGATCGGCGCAGAAAAACTCGGCCAGCCGGTCCCGGACTCGAACTTGTCCTTTGAATCGAAGAGATCGGTCCGGCAGCAGGCACACTGGTAGATACCGTCGTCGTGGGTCTTGTAGTATTCCCCGGTGTACGCGGGTTCGGTCCCCTTCAGGCGGGCGACCTCGTACGTCCTCTCCGGGAGGATCGACTTCCACTCGGCATCGGTCTTCACCACGGGGTCCAGAAGTTCTGTCTTTCCGGTCGCGCTCGAATAGATCGGGATCTTTCCTGCCATTTGGTATCGAGCAGTCCATACGGGTAAAAGAGTGATAAAGGTTCGGGCGGTGCCATTCTCTGCCCGGAACCGCTTCCCGGCAAGCGATCCGACAAAAAAGCCGGCTCCCTTAGTGCCGGCCCATCCCCTGGTTCGCGCGGAGATGACGGGGATACCAGAGGGTAAAGAGTATTCCCGCTGCGATGAAGCCGTAGCTGAGGAGCAGCGCTATAAAAAATCCCGGTAGTGGGCCGGTAAGGACGAGGACGTTGAGAATGAACCCGGCGAGGAAGACCGCGGTCCATGCCCCGGTGATCACCACGTTTGCCCGGATGAAAACCGGGCTCTCCCAGAACGAGCGGTCGATGGCCTGCTTTGCATACTGAAGGGTGAACGGCCTGCCGGTGACGATAGACCCGAAGCTGACCGCCGCGAGTGAGCCGTAGACCACAACGCTGTTGAACGGGACGATCCATCCCATCCCGAGCCCGCCGATCGCGAGGAGGAGGAAACCGAAGAGGAGGAGATTTGCCCAGGAGAGGAGCATCCTGCTCCGGAGGTCCCGGTACCCGAAGACAACGCTCGCGACCGCTGCCGCAGCGAGGGCAGTGACTATACCGATGCCGGGGATTGCCGCGAGGACCCCGTACACGATCAGGGGTACAAACCCAAGGACCAGGCCGGCATTTCTCTTTTTTATTTCCGTTGGCATTTGCGGCATCCTAGAGCACGGTTTTGAACGGCCTGACCATGTGCTGTTTTATGTTGGCAAAAAGTTTTTTCCGGAACGCCGGGATCCGGGTCAGCGGGATGATGACTGCGTTTCCGGCACGGGTCTTCCAGTCGCACTGCGGGAAGTCGAACATCCCGTGTTTCGCGTAGTACCGGTAGTCCGCCTGGAACGGGAGCCGCATCCGGCCGTAGATCTTGTCCCGGAAGATCTTGTGCCCCCCGACCGAGTAGAAGGTCGGGGGCGGGATGTACCCGGCCGCGGCGGCGTCTGCCAGCCGGCCCGCGAACGCGTCGAGGAAGCTGTCGAGCTCTTCGGACCCGGAAACCTCGTCCGTAACAAACCCGGCGCTGCACCGCTGGTTCTCAGCCCATGCGGTGAGCGCTTCCCGGAGGTGCGGGAGCTGCCGGAGCGGGCCTGCGATGACAAAACCGATCTGTTTACCGGCAAGGCCGGGAGTGTGGCCGAGATAGAAGCTCCGGTCGAAGAACTGTTTCCACCGTGCGGAGAGATAGCGGTCCCGGACGGTCCCCGCGATGACGATGATATCCGCGGGGACGAGTTTCTTCTCGAAAAATTCCCGGTATCCATCGCGGTAGATGCACTGGTTGTCGTACCCGCACCGGAGGCACCCGAGGCACCCCCCGCTGATGCCGGCATCGTGCAGGTTGATCGTGTCAACGGTGGCGTTCCCGGCGAAAGCCGCGCTTACCCGTGCCGCCATCTTCGCAAGGTTACCGGAACCGTCCGTGGCATCGGTGACGATCACGATCTTTCTGCCCGGGGCGTCCCGGATATTGACCGATCCCGGGGCCGGTACCGGCCCCGGAATGTACGTGAGCTCAGGCCACGCAAGCGGTGCATACTCCCGCTGGACCGGAAGCCGGCGCTGCACGTCAGCAGCAAGGAGCCGGACGAAGGTCTCGAGCCGGGCCCGCTCCTTTTCACTGAGCAGGTCCGCCATCTCCGCGGAATATGCCCCGAGGAACTGCATCCCCAGGTCTTCGCTGACTGCACGGATGTACCGGTGAGCGAGGTGGTCCATGAAGTGGATGGATGTCGAGATCGAAGCAGCGTACTTCCCGCGGCATGCGTCACCGGCATCGCGGGCAAAGAGCAGCTCGATGAACTGCTTGAACTGGGACGAGACGAGCAGGTAGTACAGCGGGAACGCCCAGAGTACGAGGTCCGCGGACCGGAGGTCTTCAGCTATCGCGACAAAGGCGGCCGGATCTGTCTCAATCTTCCGGATTTCGGAAGCTGCGTTGACGATCCGGTACTCGTGGCCCGGGAATATTTTCCGGATGTACGCCACGTACTGCATCGTGACGCTGATCTCCCCTTTCGGGCTCCCGTTCAGGACAACGATCTTCATGCTTTCACGTTTTTTTATTTCTCATCGGGATGAACCGAGCTCTCGAGGATCTTCCGCGCAAATTCCTGCAGGGCATCGGCTTTCACAAGCGCTATGCCCCGCTCAACATCCCCGAGCACGAGGAGGATGTCGCCGGGCTCGATCCCGAAGATTTCCCGGGCCTCCTTGGGGATGACTACCTGCCCGCGTTCGCCGACTTTCACGCTGCCGAAGAGGTGCTTCGTCTTTTCCCGCCGCGGCGCCACGAGCTCGTCCACGAGACACTCGCCTGCTTTTGAGTCTTTCATCTTTTTCATACAAATCATATTTGTGTGAATTATCACATTTATAGGTTTTGCCCGGTCCGGGCGGACGGAAGATTTTGGGGGCGCCGGAATTTCAGGGGCACCCGTGACATGATGATCAAAAAAAAACGTCCGCGCAGATTTCCGGAAATTTTTCAAGCGAAATTGTATAAAGCCACGCGCGGGTCAAACCGCAAGACTTTCACTATTTTGTGATTTACATTTTATCCGGAGAATGGCACCATGGCCCGCGGGAAAAGACCGGTCGCCGCTATCGCGGAGGCAAAAGAATTTGCGGAACGGATGGGGTACTCGTGGACGGACAACCAGAACGAGGAATTCGCGTTCGATTTTTTTATCCACAAGCCGGATTCGTTCCGGGCCGTCGCGGTCCGGATGACCCGGAACCGGCTGGACCCGGAAGCATTTTTTGAACATCTCTTCCCTGATGAAATCGCGGGGCTCCGGGCGCTCCCGTTCCCGGATTTCATCCTCCGCGAGCTCTGGCTCCGGACCCGGCACGAGAGGACCTGGCGCCGGCTGATCGTGTACAGGCCTCCCGCCGCGGTCGGCGAGATCGGGTGGTGGGGGCCGGACAGCTATACGAACCCGTATGCCCGGTGACCCCCTGCGACGGTGAGCCGGTCCCTATCAGGGACCAGTACAAACTAGTTCTCGTAAAATGCCCGGATTGGCAATCGGACGATAATCTGAAGACATGGTTTTTTATTGTCTTTTCTCCAGTGGAAATACTGCCAACACCCGAAAAAAATTCTCTTAAAAATGGTTTTTTTTGAAAAATAACCTTTTTAAGGAGAATAAGACCGGCCAATTTAGCGGGCCGCCAGCAGAATTTTTCCCGGGGCAGGGTATCCGCCCGTCCCGCGTGAGATCTGCCACGTATGGTGCCTCTGTGACCCGAAAACCGGCGGTCCGGAAGAGTGGGGTTTAAAATCGTTATTTTGGCAAAACAGGCCTTATCCGAAGAGATATTTCCCGGGCGGAACAAAGCGACTATAGTTGCATAAACAGAGACATCCCGGCTTGTGGATGTTTTCAGCAACAGTCTGCAGGACCGGGACGAGGTGGCGGATTCGTGAGACACCGGAGTCCGCATCCCCGGGGCCAAAACCGTACCTTCGTGCGCGCGGGAATTCATGATAATGTATCCATCCGGAACAAGATCTGGGCTCCGGAAAAAAGAAAAAAGTCCGGGAAATGTTTCGGAAAATTTCGCGTGAACGAAGTTTCTTTCAGGAATTTTTTTTTTGAATTCTCCAAAAAAATTCAGAGGAACGCTTTTTTCCGTTGGGTTTCTCCCTCATTATTTTTTAGTGGAACCGTATCTTCATCCAGAGCAGGAAAAGAATGAGGGCAAGGGTGATCACGTTTGCTGCGATGATCGGGAACGACCCGATCCAGGCGCCGTACACGGTCCAGAGGATGACGCCGATCGCAAACAGGAGGAGCATCGCAAGCGAGATGTCGCGGGTCTCCCGCAGTCTCCACGACCGGATAACCTGGGGAACGAACGATGCAGTTGTGAGCGTCCCGGCGACAGATCCGATGATGACGGTGGTATCCATGGTTTTCCTGATATCTTCCCGATATCCGGATTATGCACGCAACAATAAATAGGGGCAGGAGGTTCCGGAAAAAACGGCCGGCTGCTGCGAACCATTGGTCCGGCCAACAGTTCCGAGAGGCAGTACCCGGACCCGGGGCTGGTTATTGTCAGCCACAGCCATGTTAAAAGCCGGGCCGGACCACGCAGAACGGGTGCAGTCGACAAAAACTCATCCGTTCACTGCCAGGGATGCGTGATGCCCATAAAAAGGTTCACGGTTCGGGGGGCCTGTCGGTTCAACCGGAGGTCCGATTTTTGCCCTTTCTTAACTTCAGAACCGGTTCACGGGAACGTAGACCGGACCATTAACCGCACTTCTTCCAGCCACGCTTCCCGCTCCCTGACGGTGCTCGTAACGATGACGCTGAACATGCGCCTTCTGAACACAGGAATCCCGCAGAATGAGCAGATACAGGTTTTCCAGAGATTTTCGAGCGGGTCCCCAAATACCCGCAGCTCCCGATCTTCCGGCGTATTGGACGTGTTGAAGACGAGGGCTGCATGGGCTCTGAGGAGACCTTCCGGTATCCCCTCTCCGGAATCAGTTTCCGAAAACCGGTACGCAGTCCCCGGGCGGAGGACCCGGTCAATCCAGCCTTTCAGGATCGCCGGCGGCATTCCCCACCAGTCCGGATGTATGATGACCAGGCCATCTGCTTCTGCAATTTCCCTGCAGTGCCGGAGTATGACCGGCGGGAGCGCCGCACCGCGGGCGATCTCCCCTGCGGGAAGAAGAGGATCGAACCCCTCCAGGCAGAGGTCGTGGAACCTGACCGTATGACCGGATTCTTCGAGAGTAGTTATTACCGCTGCAGCGATCGCGTGGTTAAAGCTCCCGGGCCGCGGGTGGCCGAGGATCACCGAGATGTTCAAAGGTACCGTCTCCTGCGTATCCCCGTCAGTTCCTGGTCCCGGTTGCTTTGAAAAACAGGTAGCAGAAACTCCCGTCAGCCTCGCAGGTACGGAGGAGC